>NZ_JBFANH010000002.1:0-213211 GCF_040674755.1 Nocardia sp. NPDC049737
CACGTGTCTGCTGCCCCTTGGCTTCGCGGGAAGAGACCTTTCCCTTGGCGGGCATCGTTTCCCTTCCCGGTGAGCAACCTGACTCGAGTTGGTTACGTCATGGCCGACACGGCGCTACGCCGGAAGTCGTGAACTGCGATTATCACCCTATCATCGCGGGGCTTCGCCTTCCCCCCGACGATCAATTGGCGGAAGTGAAGCTCAGGTAACTGACCTGACTCGGTTACAGATCAAGCCTTGCCATCCATGTCGACAGTACCGCCCGATCTCATACGGTGCAGTTGATTTCAATCCGGAGTGAGTCGAGGGCTTGCCGAAGGCCATAACCGGCGTGCTTGCGCCTGCGCGCCCGGCAGGCGGGACGTACGAGTGTCCGACTCTCTGCGCCGCGGTACGCCATTACTGATTGAAGTCAGTGAAGTGGTTCCCCATCACGACCGGACGTGTTAGTTTCCTCTGGCGTGGCTAACCACCCATGAGGCATATAACCTGCTGGTATAGCGCTTAGCGTGGTCGCGTCGCAAGCGAGTCGTTTACGGCTCGCCGCCGTTCATGATTGATCTAAGTCAGATCGAGGAGTGGTCGATGCAGAGTCGCACCGACGCCGAAGAGCTGTCCGAGACCGCGATCGCCAGCGCACAGTGGGTGAGCCTGTGTGCCCACTGTGGTGTATCGCACCCGACGCTGCTCGAGTTCGATGAGCAGTTGGGCAAACCATTTTCCGTGATCGCCGACAGCAACAGCTGGGCGAAAGCGCTTTCCTGTGAGGACTCGAGGCGATGAGACGAGCCGATGGCGAATTGATCCTGTTCTGGACGCTTCCCGTATCGGGATTAATCTGGATTATCGCGTTCTTCTTGTTCCCGGGCTTCGTGCATCCGATGTCGCCGACGATGCCGGCGGAGGAAGTCGCGGCTTTCTATCGGGATCCGTCGAATCTCACGCGGATTCGATACAGCATGATCTTGTTCAACTGGTTCGGCGTGTGTCTGGTCCCGGTTCTGATGCTGATCGTGATGCAAATGCGCAGGATGGCTCTGCGCACACCGATCCTCCAGTACTGCATGATCGGATGCGCGGCAGGCGGCCCCACAGTCTTCCTTTTCGCCAACCTCACGTGGATCGTCGCCGCATTCCGTCCGGACCGGGATCCGGCGCTGACGCAAATGTTCAATGATCTCGCGTGGATCACCTTTACCGCCGGTGTTCCGTTCCTCATCGCGCAAAGTGTGATCCTCGCCCTGGCGATCTATCTCGACCGCCAGGCCCAGCCGGTTTTCAAGCCCTGGGTGGCCCACTTCAACCTTGTCATCGCGGCCGCGTTGGTGCCGGCCTGCTTCGTCGGGCTGGCAATGCAAGGTCCTATTGCCTGGGACGGAGTGCTGTCGTTCTGGCTCAAGAATATCGCCATCGCAGTCTGGATCGCGGTCATGGGAGTCGTGCTCGGCCAGGTTGTTCTCCGCCAGAATGGCAAGGAGGAAGAGGTCGCCGCACAGGAAGAGGTCGCCGCATGAGTACCGCGGTGGCGGAGACCATAATCCCGCCCGAGCCGCGTCACCCATCACCGCTGCACCGGCTCGCTTGGAATTGGCGCCACAATCCGAAGCGCGAATTGTGGGGCGCCTGGGGGACGACGGTCGCCTTCTACAATGTGTTCACCGTGGCGTTCTTCGTGCTCACCCGGACCCAGCCGCCGGGGCACCCCGAGTCGACGGGATCCAAGGCCGCGCAGTGGTTCAACGGACACACCAACGGCGTGCTCATCGGATTCGCCATGGTGTTCCTCGTCGCTGGCATGACAACGGCGCAGAACGCGCTCATCGCCTATTCCCTCCGACGAATGTCGGTGAGCCGCGCCTTCTCCTATACCTACCTCGTTCTCTACTCGCTGAGCGCGGTTCCAGGCATGCTACTGATGTGTATCATCCTGACCGTCGGAGCCATCCGGCCCGACCGTGATCCCAAACTGATGAGCTGGCTCTACGATTTCGGGTTCCTTACCTTCATCGTAACCATGGGCGTTTTCCTCATCGGTTCGCTGGTTTGGATGCTGGCGATTCTGCTCGACAAGAATCGTGTGTTCCCGAAGTGGTTCGGCTACCTCAATCTGTGCAACGCGCTCACAGAGGTAGTAGTGGCGCCCGCCTGCATCTTCGAACGAGGCGTCTTCGCCTGGAACGGCACGATCGCATGGTGGATCGACATGGTTGTGTTCGGCATCTACACGGGCTGCTTCATAACTCTGCTGCGGAACATGATCCTGCGGGAAGACTTCGGCACCGGGCCGCTGCCGGACCTCGCATCGAAAAAGGAACTCGATCCTGCGGTTTCAGCGAAGGCGGAACAGTGACAGACGTAGCAGATGCCAGTTCGCTGCCCGAAGAAATAGATGGGAAGACTATGGCAGAGCAGACGGAGAAGCCTGCCAAGTTCATTCCCGGACAGCCCGACATGTGGGCTTTCGTCCTTTTCGAAACACTGATTTTCACCAGCTATCTGGCCGTCTATCTATTTAACCGCACGCAACATCCCGACGACTTCCTGCGCTCCCAGGCACACCTGAGCCTTGCCACCGGGGTCTTCAACACCATCATTCTGCTGTTGAGTTCCTGGTCCGTGGCGCGATGCGTCCAGGCAGCCCGTGACGGAGCGTACCGGACTGCATTGAGGGACGCTTATCTCACCGTGCTCTTCGGCGTCATCTTCCTCGGCGTGAAGGTGTTCGAGTGGGTCGAGTTGACCCATCTGGGTTTCGGGTTCTCCTACGACGAATTCTTTTCCTACTACTACTTCCTGACCGCGATCCATGCCCTACACCTCTTGATCGGCTTTGTCGCCATGGGCGTCATCATCTATCAACTTCGTGGTCCTGCCCGCCGATCCCAGGAATTCGTCGAAACGGCCGCCACCTACTGGCACACCGTTGACTTCCTCTGGGTAATCATCTTTTCATTGCTATATATCGTGAGGTGATCCATGCACACCGCTTTCAATAAGAGATTGCTGATCGGCTGGCTGGTCCTCTCATCGATCACGCTTCTCTACCTGCTGGTCGACTCCGGCGATCACGGCGGGACACTCGAGCCGAGCACCGTGATCACATCGGCCGCGGTCGTCATGGCACTCATCAAGGTGCGCATCATCTTTCAGGAATTCATGGAAGTGCGGCGCGCCCCCGCATTGCTGTGCCGCCTCACCGATCTGTGGATTTTGCTGATCGCGGCTGGCCTGCTCGGCAGCTATTACGTCGGCCTCGCAGTCCAGTAATGCGGGAGCCCACGGTTGCGGCGGTTCGTCGGCTACGGCATAGCGGCCGCGCACCGTTGTCCCGAATGCCTGCTCTGCCGACCTCGCAAAGAGGAACCCATGACATATGCCTTCGATCCGGAACTCACCGGTGTTGTCGCGATGATGCCGAACAGCGATCTTACCGACTTGTCCGGCGCGCGGAAGCGGATGAAGGCGGCACTCACCGAGATGTTCGGCGAGACCGATACCCGCGGTGTGACGGTCCGAGACGAACTCGTCGCCGGTCCGGACGGTGCGCCCGATATTCCGCTTCGCGTCTATCTCCCGAACCGTCAGGCCGGGGCGGCCGCGATCCTCGACGTGCACGGCGGTGCCTACACCACCGGTGACCTCGATACCAACCATGTAAATAATCTCGGGCTTGCCAGGGATCTCGGTGTCGTCGTGGTCGCGGTGGACTATCGGCTCGCACCGGAGGCGCCATTCCCAGCCGGGTTGGACGACTGCTACGCGGCGCTGTGCTGGATGGCCGCGCACACCGGCGAGTTGGGTGTCGATCCGTCCCGGATCGCGATCCGGGGTGAAAGCGCGGGCGGGTGGGCTCTGCGCCGCGCTTGCGCTGCGGGCCAGGGACCGCGGTGGACCAGCTATCGCCTTCCAGTTCCTTGCTATTCCGCAGCTCGACGACAGGTTGGAGACAGGCCAGTATGCGCGCCGGTCGATCAATCGCCCACTGGCGCGAAATCAACCTGTTTCAATATCGTGCAGGCGACCCCGCAGGGGTGGCAGGCCGCGGACTTCAAACCCGATAAGGGTCCGTACCGCCGCGACATGACCCCGTACATGTACAAGGCCGATTACGGCAAGGCGACCACCCTCGCCGATGTCGGGAAGAGCATGAACGACTTCAAGTGATCGGAGCCGTTCCTCGGCATCGGAACCGCCCACCGCGTCAGATCGTGACACGGTGGGCGGTCCTGGTTCGCATCTATTGGTTGTAACCGAAGATTGCGTTCCAGGCCCGTTGGTCGGTGGTGGCGTTGCTGATCGACTCGGCCGGGGTGATGCGATGCACCTTGGGGTCGGTGAAATCGGGCAGTTGCACGCCGCGCACCTTGGGCGCGGCGATGTCGGTGTGGACCGAATACTCACCCATGTCGGCGAAGACTTGCTGCCCGCGTTTGGAGAGGTCCCAGTTGAGGAACAGTTTGGCGGCAGCACGAAGTCGGGTTCGCATCAGTCCTCGGCCGCGGGCTCGACGCGCTGAGCGACGCCGTCGACCTGAGACATCTGACCGGCGCGGATTTCCCGAGAACCTGTCGGCCGCCATGATGTGCCCTTCGTCTTGGCGGTGAACTGCTTCGACAGTGCCGATCGGTACACCCCGGACGAGATCAGGAGGGCGTTGGACCTCGATCCCGACATCCCGGTAAGCCTGTGCGATGTACGACACCGCGATTCGGTCAAAGACATCCTGTTGACGTTGATGGAGTACATCCTCGCGCGGGCGAACCGGACTCGGCCGGAAGTCCGTCTCTGAGGAGGGTATCGAGGGCTGATCGTGTCCTGGAACTGTGGCGGAGCCTGGCGGATACGCGGATCCGCGCGAGCGGGTGCTCCTCGGCGAGGGCGAGCATGCCGCCGGTGCCTGCGGTGGGGTCGTACAGCGTGCGGACGATGCCGGCCTCGGTCAGGTCGGCGTCCTTCTCGGCGAAGAGCAGGTCGACCAGCAGCCGGATCGCGTCCCGTGGGGTGTAGTGGTTGCTGGAGGTCTCGTTCGCGGCCTTGTTGAACTTGCGGAAAATGTACTCGAACGCATCCGTCGAGGCGCAGCAGGACTCTCTGACCGGCGAGTGCGGATCCGATCTTGACACGATATTTTGCGGAGTCTCGTTGTGCCGCTGGTATCGACGGCCCTTTCCAGTTCGATGACCGCGCCGGCGGGGAGTTCGTCGACGTGTCGAGCTGCGGTTGCGGCCGGTGGCGGGCCAGCGGGCCGAGTGCCATGCATGGTCGGCAGGGCCAGGGTCCACTGTCTTTTGTAGCTGAAAGTTAGCTGTCGTTGAAGATGTTTGCGTGTCGGATTGGCGACACGCCGACTTTCGATTTGTTTCTGCACAGCGGTGATCGGATTTGGTCTGGCCCGCTGGCTCGCAATGAACGGGTTGTGCCCCGATCTTCACTTGTCGATCGCTTCGCTCGGGGGAGTGTCGGCGATGGGCGACGCGATTCCGTCATTCGATCCGTCCCACCAAAATCTCACACTTTTGATGGGAATTGCCCGGATTCGATAGGGCATGACGGGCAGGTCGCCCGACGCGAATGGGGAGCTTGACCAGGCATGATGAGGTCTGCTGAGGCACGTCGATGAAACTAGAACCTGTGTCAGGTGGCCGCAACATCGAGTCGTCGAGGTCGGACAGAATCCAGCGAGTGCCTTCGCCCGCATCGAGCGGACGCAGGTCGAGGGCCGCGCGCACATCATCGCCGTCGCACGCGAGCAGGCCAGCGGCCACCGCGCGGTCGATACCCACCGGTGCCAGAGCGGCCGCGACCTCGCGTTCGGGCAGTGCGTCACCGAGCAGCAACAGGCGGATCAGTGTGCCGAGCGTGCCAGCCTGGCGAGCGGCCCGTCGCACCGGTACCGGTTCGGAGCGGCCCAGTGCGGCGTGCACGTCGGGGCCGAGCACTTCCAGCAGGGTGTCGGCGGTGTAACCGACGCGGGTCAGCGCAGCCCGCAGATCTGGACACAGCGCGGTGAGCAGCGATCCGGTGGTCGTCTGGTTGGTAGGCACACCGGTACTCTGCCACCGCGACACGCCAGCAACCGAAACGTGCTCGTCGTGTCACATGGACAGCGCGCGACCTCAGACGCCGTTCGGATCGCGGCCGGTAATGCAATAGGGCGCGTCGGCCGGATCGGACATGACGATCCAGTGCTCGTGCCGCTCGACCAGCGTCGCGCCGAGGGACTCGTGCCACGCTGCGGTGGCGTCGATATCCGCGGAGGCAAGGTCGATGTGTGCGCTGGCGGGCCGGTCCTCGCCGAGGCGCTGCAGCAGAAGCTGGATGGGCATCGGCTCCTTCGCGCGTAGCCGGGTGAATTCGGGCAGGCGGCCCTGCGTCAGGTCCCAGTTGGTGAGGGTGGTCCAGAACCGGGTTTCGGCGGCGTAGTCGGTCGGGCCGATATCGAGGCAGACCTGATCGAGGCGAGTGAGCGGGCCGTCCGGAGCACGCACGGCCGGAGCGGGGGTGCCCTTCGCGCGGCCGCTGGGAGTGAAGCAGAAGATCTGACCGCCCGGCGAGCGCAGCACGGCGTAGCTCTTGTGGTTGGCGACCAGTTCCGCGTCGAGATCGAGTGCGATGCGGACCGCGGCGGTGACATCCTCGACGTCGAGATCCAGGTGTACCCGGCCGAGTCCGGTCACCGCCTGCATCTTGACCCCCGCATCGGCGAAGAGTGCGGGATCCGGTAGGAGCGTTAGGAATTCGTCGTTCTCACCGCGTCGCGGCGAGAGTTGGGTGTCGGTGATCGTCGACCAGAATGTCGCGCATTCGTCGAAACGTTGCGTCGGGCGGTCGAGGAAGGCCCAGACCCACCGAATCATGCTTTCTCCTGTTTCCTGGCGGGAGTTCCCGCGCCGCCACCAGCGTGCAGTTGTCGCATCTTCCGGCGATTCGGAGCCGCCCGCGCCGTGTTGACGCGGATGTGTCGCACATCACTGATGCTGAGAGAGTTCCCGTCTCTTACCCCCGCCACAGAGTAAGTGTTCGCCCGCGATGCTGTCGAGCCGGTTTCGGATGGGGCCGAAACTGGCACGATCTTGGCGGTTTATGGCATTCCGGCCACTCGTTCGATGAGCGAAATTCCGGCACGCTCAGCGGGTGACTGAACTGCAGACGCCTCCGGTACCTGTCGATTCCGTGCCGAGGCGGCTGCATCCCGCCTGGATCGTCGCCGGTGTGGGATTTATCGCGCTGTTGGGCGCGGCGGCGTTCCGGTCGGTGCCGGGTGTGCTGCTGGATCCGCTGCACGAGGAGTTCGGCTGGTCGCACGGCACCATCGGGGCCGCGGTCTCGCTGAATCTGCTGTTGTACGGGCTGATTTCGCCGTTCGCCGCGGCACTGATGGACCGATTCGGTATCCGCCGGGTGGTGGCGTGCGCCCTGGTACTCGTCGCGGCGGGTAGCGGGCTCACCGTATTCATGACCCAGCCTTGGCATTTGGTGGCGACCTGGGGCCTGTTGGTCGGGGTCGGGGTCGGATCGATGTCCATGCCGTTCGTGGCGACGATCACCGGCCGTTGGTTCGTGCGCCAGCGCGGACTGGTGACCGGCGTACTCACCGCGGCGGGTGCGACCGGGCAGTTGATCTTCCTGCCGCTGGTATCCGCGGTGGCACATGCGCACGGTTGGCGGGTGCCCTCGCTGATCGTCGCGGGAGTCGCGCTCGCCGTGGTGCCGCTGGTCCTGCTGTTCATCCGTGACTTCCCCAGTGATGCAGGCGTTTCGGCGTATGGTGCCGAACCCGGCAGCACCGTGGGACTGCGCGTGCAGGCGACCGACGGTGCGACCCGCGCGCTGACGGTCCTGGCCACGATCGCACGCAGTCCCGGATTCTGGCTGCTCGCGGGCGGATTCGCGATCTGCGGCGCATCGACCAACGGCCTGGTCGGCACCCACTTCGTCAGCGCCGCACACGATCACGGCATGCCACCCACGACCGCCGCGGGTCTGCTGGCACTGGTCGGCATCTTCGATGTGGCGGGCACCATCTTCTCCGGCTGGCTCACCGACCGCGCCGATCCCCGCTACCTGCTGGTCGGCTACTACACACTGCGCGGGCTGTCGCTGCTGATCCTGCCGTCGCTGTTCGCGCCGGACACCCAGCCGAGCATGTGGGTATTCATCGTCTTCTACGGCCTGGACTGGATCGCCACCGTCCCGCCGACGGTCATGCTCTGCCGTGAACTCTTCGGCGCGGACGGCCCCGTCGCCTTCGGCTGGGTCTTCGCCTCACATCAGATCGGCTCCGCCGTAGCTGCCACCGGCGCCGGCATCATCCGCGACGTCCACGGCTCCTACAACCTCGCCTGGTACATCGCCGGCGCCCTCTGCGCCGCCGCAGCCCTCATGTCCGCAGGCATCCGCCGCCACCCCTGAACGCCGCCACCCCTGAACGCCGCCACCCCTGAACTCAGCCCTGAGATTGCGCTGACGTCTGCATACACCAGCGCATGATGATTGATCGCTCGTCCAGCTGAGTATCGGCGGGTCGGTGCCCGTGTGGTGGCATTTCTCGTGCTTGTGTCCCTTGCCAGGCCTTCGGCTCGTGGCTCGCCTTCCCCCATCGGCCGCCGGAACCTCGCCCCGAGACCGCCCTCAGGAATCGATGGCCCGGTGCGGCCGCGATTCGATCGCAGTACGCGGCCGGTCCCACCGACTCGGTTCGTCCTTGCGGCGCGGCGGCCGGTCATTCGCGATCAGGACCGCGATCCAAGGCAACGGAATCGAGGCGGCGATGATCAGGATCGACAGCAGCGCATTGCTGAAGGCGCTGTAGGCGATCGCCGCCAAGATCAGGCAGGGAATGCGGAACGCCATGATGATGGTGTAGCGGCGGACCCTGGTTCGGTGCTGATCCTCGAGTGACGGCGCGGCCTCGGTGATCAGCACAGGGTGCTTCTCGTCATTGCCGGGGAAGTAGCCGCTGGACTTGTGAGGTGGCGTCGGCTTTGTCACGTCCGGGCGATCACCGCTGCCGATGTCGTCGGCGTCGGGGGTGTCGCCGTACTGCTGCATACCCTGAGTCTTCCACTGTCGATGGCACACCGCACATGGCCTGGTCAGCTGGATGAACACCGACCGTCATCAGCCGAGCCCGCGAGTATGCGGCATCATGGAATCCGTGAGTACCGACACTCTGGTTCGCCCGGATACGACCACCGACGAGACGACGGGCGACGACACCCCGAAGTTCTTCCACTACGTGAAGAAGGACAAGATCGCCGAGAGCGCCGTCATGGGCACCCATGTGGTTGCCCTCTGCGGTGAGGTCTTCCCGGTCACGCGCTCGGCGAAGCCCGGCTCGCCGGTCTGCCCGGAGTGCAAGAAGGTCTACGACGGCTTGCGCAAGGGCGACTGAGCCGACGCCGGTGATGGATCGCCGGGCGCGCTGAGTCGTGCCCGGTCGGCATCGGCGCCGTTGTCGTCTGTCCGCTCGATCGGCCCCTGAGCCTCCGGTGGGTTCGGGGGCTTCGCTGTGCCCGGATCATCCTGGTCGGTGTCGGTGTCGTCCCCGCCCAACTGATTGGACAACCATTCCTTCACCTGGTCGATGCGGGTGCTGCGGGCGGGCCAGAATTCTTGCACCGCAGCATTGAATTCGGCGCCGAGGATGACCGCGAAGCCGAGGAAGAACGTGAACAGCAGGAACGCGATCGGCGTCGCGAGCGCGCCGTAGCTGACGCCGGTCCTGGTGACCCAGGCCAGATAGCGGCGCAGCCCCTCGCTGGCGGCCATGAAGAACACGCCCGCGACCAGCGCCCCGCCGAACAAGCGATGCCACGGCAGCGATTTGTGTAGCGCCAGCTTGTACAGGGTGGTGAGCCCGATGATCAGCAATAGGCCGACGCCCGGGTAGTAGAACGAGTCGATCAACCGCAGCCCGGGTTCGCGCCACGAATCCGGCAGCACCCGACCGATCAAAGTCGGCCCCAGCGCGATCAGCGGCAGTAGGAACACCGCGACCACCAGGAACAGCACATACAGCAGCAAGGCGAACAGGCGCTGCCACACCGGATGCCGGGCATCCTGCTGCCCGTGCGCCTCGACGATCGAATCCACGAAGGTCGACATAGCCGAGGATCCGGCCCACAGCGACATGACGAAACCCACCGAGACGAAGGCGGCGCGTCCACGACTGAGCACATCGCTGACGGTCGGTTCGATCAGGTCGCTCACCACACTGGTGCTGAACAGATCCCGGCTGAACGCGATGATCTTCTGCTGGACGATCTGCACGGTGTCGGGTCCGAACCATTCACCGACGTAACCGAGGCTGCCCAGGACCCCGAGCAGCAGCGGTGCCAGCGACATCGTCTGCCAGAACGCCGCGGCCGCGGATTTGGCGAAAATCGAATCGTTCCACGACTTCACCGCCACCCGCACGAGGAGTTTGCCACCCTGTCGCGCAACCCGCGTTGCGACGTCGCGGACATAGGTCGCCGCGGTGGGTTCCGTGCCGCCTCCGCCGCTGTGGATCGGCTGGTCGCCGGTCCCCTGGGTGTTGCGCGGTAGCGCACTTTCGTCGGTCATGATGCTTAACAGCATCGCGCATCCGGGCATATTGTTCCGGTTTGCCATGGCATCGAGTCGATGGGAACCAGGTGAACACAGCGTGGCGCACGGTTCGGCGTGTGATGCCCGTCGCCCACACCGCGTCGGTTTGGCGACACGCCATGGGGGGCAGCTAGGGTCGTCTTCGTGACTGTGTCGGGTGGCGCCGCTGTGGCGGGAGAAGCGGAAACACCGGGCGATTCGCAAAAATCGAGCGCCGCGGGTTCCACAGGTGGTTCGCTCCGAGCCTGGCAGCGCCGGGCCCTGATGAAGTACTTGTCCACCAAGCCCAGGGACTTCCTCGCGGTGGCGACGCCGGGCGCGGGTAAGACCACCTTCGCACTGCGGGTCGCGGCCGAACTGCTGGCCGACCGCACCGTCGACCAGGTCACCGTGGTCGCCCCGACCGAACACCTCAAACATCAGTGGGCCCAATCCGCGGCCCGCGTGGGCATTCAGCTGGATTCGCGCTTCTCCAACGCGACCGGTGCGACCTCCGGCGACTATCACGGCGTCGTGGTCACCTACGCGCAGATCGCCTCGCATCCCGCGCGGCACCGCGTCCGTACCGAAAGACGCAGAACGCTGGTGATTCTCGACGAGATCCACCATGCGGGCGATGCGAAGTCCTGGGGTGAGGCGACCGCCGAGGCTTTCGGTGATGCCACCCGCCGACTCGCGCTGACCGGTACCCCGTTCCGCAGCGATGACAGCCAGATCCCGTTCGTCACCTACGAACCCGATGAGGCCGGTTTCCCGCGCTCTCGCGCCGACCACACCTACGGCTACGCGGCGGCATTGGCCGACGGCGTCGTCCGGCCCGTGGTCTTCCTGGCGTATTCCGGCGAGGCGCACTGGCGCGATAGTGCGGGCGAGGAGTATTCGGCCCGCCTCGGTGAGCCGCTGAGCGCCGAACACACCGCCCGTGCCTGGCGCACCGCATTGGATCCGGCCGGCGACTGGATGTCGAAGGTGCTGGTCGCCGCGGACACTCGGCTGCGGCAGTTGCGCGCGACCGGCATGCCCGATGCCGGTGGGCTGGTGATCGCCACCGATCAAGAGCGGGCCCGCGATTACGCCGAACTGCTGGAACACATCTCGGGCGAGCGGCCCGCGGTGGTGCTGTCGGATGATCCGTCCTCCTCGAACCGGATCGCCGAATTCAGCAAGAACACCCAGCCTTGGATGGTCGCGGTGCGCATGGTGTCGGAGGGCGTCGACGTGCCGCGTCTCGCGGTCGGCGTCTACGCGACCAGTGCCTCGACACCGCTGTACTTCGCCCAGGCCATCGGCCGGTTCGTGCGTGCGCGCAGGCCCGGTGAGACCGCGAGTGTGTTCCTGCCGTCGGTGCCGGTGCTGCTCGATCTGGCCGCGCAGCTGGAGCTGCAGCGCGATCACGTTATCGGCAAGCCGCACCGCGAGCAGAACGGCCTCGAAGACGAACTGCTGATCGATGCGAACAAGCAGAAGGACGAGCCGGGCGAGGACGAGAAGCCCTTCGTCGCACTCGCCGCCGACGCCGAACTCGACCAGGTGATCTACGACGGATCCTCCTTCGGCACAGCCACTTTCGCGGGCAGCGCCGAGGAGGCGGACTACCTCGGGATTCCCGGACTATTGGATGCGGAGCAGATGCGGGCGCTGCTGCGTGAACGTCAGTCGAAGCAGCTCGCTGAACGCGGTTCGACGGCGACGCCCGACCCTGGTCCGCAGGTCGCCTCGGCCGCCGAGCGGGTGGCGACCGCGGATAAGCTCGGTGAGCTGCGTCGCGAGCTCAACAGCCTGGTCGCCATGCATCACCATCGCACCGGCAAGCCGCACGGTGTGATCCACGGTGAGTTGCGCCGCGAGTGCGGTGGTCCGCCAACGGCATTGGCCACCGCGGACCAACTCGGTGAGCGCATCGCAGCCCTGCGCGGGAAGTGATCGCGGCGCCGTCGAGTACGGCACAATGGCTTCGGTGACCGCGCAAGTGCGATCGCTGCGGCCAACAGCGCTACGCGGTCGGGTAGCGATAGATATCAGCGCGCGATGGCCGATGCGGGCCACGCCGCCATGGCGCAGTCGATGGATTGGGTGAGTTCGGCGTGTGATGCCCCGTCGCGGGCTCGGATCGACAGTCCGTACAGCACCGTGGTGTAGAAGCTGGCGAGGGCCGCGGTATCGGTTTCCGGCGGTATATCACCTTCCGCGACACCGCGCTCGAGGCGTTCGCGGATGTCTTCGGTTGTCTGGCGGCGCTTTTCGACCAGGAAGTCGCGGATGGTTTCGCTGCGGGTGGTATAGGTGGAACCCGCCAGCACGACCATGCAGCCGTGCGGTTTGTCCTCGTGGACGTAGGCCATGGCGTTGTCGCGCAGCATGGCTTCGATGCTCGCACGGGCTGTGGGTTCCTCGCGCATGGCGCGTGCGGTGTAGCCGCCTTCGGTCTCGCCGTACAGCTCCACAGCCGCGCGGAATAGTTCTTCCTTCCCGCCGAAGGCGGCATAAAGGCTCGGTGAGTTGATGCCCATCGCCGCGGTGAGATCGCTCATCGACGAGCCCTCGTAGCCGTGCTCCCAGAACACCTCCATGGCGCGACGTAGCGCGACGTCGCGATCGAACGCGCGTGGGCGTCCCCGTTCGGCCATGGCCCGATCCTTTCTGTGTCGATCGTTAAATATACCCCTTGACGGCATCGCCGCCCATGCGCTTAGCTATTTATGTACTGATCGACACAGAATTAGGAGGAGTTGCGATGTCGGATCTGACGGGCAAGGTGGCACTGGTGACCGGGGGCAGTCGGGGGATCGGAGCGGCTATCGTCCGGCACCTGGCCGCCGCGGGCGCGGATGTGGCGCTGACCTACCAGCACAACGAGTTGCAGGCGAAATCGGTGGTAGCCGAGGCGGAAGCGTTGGGGCGGCGCGCGATCGCCATCCAGGCGGACAGCGCCGACGCGGGCGCGGTCGTCGCGGCGGTGCATCGGGCCGCGGTCGAACTCGGCAGGCTTGATGTGCTGGTCAATAACGCGGGTATCTTCCCGGCCAAGCCGTTCGAGGAATTCACCGTCGAGGAGATCGACCGCGCGCTGAATATCCACGCGCGGGCGGCATTCGTCGGTGCGCAGGCAGCGGTCGAACATATGACCGAGGGCGGGCGGATCATCAGCATCGGCAGCAACCTGTCCGAGCGCGCCGCATTCGGCGGACTCGCGCTGTACAACCTGAGTAAATCCGCACTCAACGGATTCACGAAAGCCCTTGCGCGCGAACTCGGCCCGCGCAGCATCACGGTCAACCTGGTGCAGCCCGGCTCCACCGACACGGATATGAACCCCGCCGACGGCGACCACGCCCCGCACCAAATCGACCTGACCGCCCTCGGTCGCTTCGGCACCACCGACGACATCGCCGCCACCGTAACCTTCCTCGCCGGCCCCTCCGGCCGCAGCATCACCGGCGCGACCTTCACCGTCGATGGCGGCACCAACGCCTGATTCCGTCGCGATTACCCGGCGAAGTAGCGGCCGGGAGAGACGCCGACGGTGCGGCGAAAGGCGGCGACGTAGGCGCTGGGGGTGGCGTAGCCGACCCGGCCCGCGATGCGGGCGACCGGCAGGCCCTCGGCGAGCAGGGGGAGCGAGGCGGCCAGGCGGATCTGGGTTCGCCACTGGCCGAAGCAGATCCCGGTTTCGGTGAGGAACAGTCGGGCCAGGGTGCGGGGGCTGGTGGCGGCGTAGGCGGCGAATTCGGCGAGGGTGCGGGGGTCGGCGGGGTTTCGGGTCAGGGCGTCGGCGACCTGTCCGGCTCGGCCATCCACCGGTCGGCGGGCGCCGACGGGAATCACCTCGACCGGCTCGAGAAGGTCGAAGACGACTGCCTCCGCGCGTTCGCGTCGTGCGGACGCTATGTCATCGGTGAGATTGCGGGTCGGCGCCGCGGACCCTTCGGCATGAGTGCCCTCGGGCGGGCGGGCGCTGAGCGGAGTTTCGTCGACGCGCTCGAATCGAACTGCTTCCGCGCGTTCGCGTCGTTCGGTGGCGACGTTGTCGGCGGGGTTGCGGGTCGGCGCCGCGGACCCTTCGGCATGAGTGCCCTCGAGCGGGTGGGCGCTGCGAGTGGGCTCGTCGACGTGCTCGAGCCGCTTCGCATCCGCTGCTCGCGCGAGGGCGGTGTCCGGTCCGGTGAGATGGTCGAACAATTCGCGCAGCAATGGCGATACTCGCAGCATCGTCGGGGTGGTCAATGAGACCGGGCATCGATCGGGTGCTACGAAGATGCCACGCATGATCGCGCCCTGGGTGGTGCCGGTTCGGTGTCGGGTGCCGCCGGGGATCCACAGTGCGCGTGTCGGTGGCAGCACCCAGTACCCGTCGCCGATTTCGACGGCGATGACACCCCTTGCTGCCCAGGCTATTTGGTGCTGCGGATGTTCATGGGTGTCGAACCAGTGGCCTGCGGACATGACGCCCGCGCCGAAGACCATGGCGGTATCACCGATCGCGGCGGGTAATACCACGGATCCGTCGTTCGGCTGGGGTGTCCCGGGCTGGCCGGGTACCAGGGATTGGCCGTTTCGCGACACAACTTGTCACCGTAGCCTGTCGCGGTCACTGTCGGTCGCTCCTAGCGTGAGTCGCATGGCGATGAACTACCTCCACAAATTGATGTGCCGATCGGCGGCGTGGGAGCGTACGAGTACGACGCGGATCGTGCCGTGGGCGCTGTCAGGCCTCGACCTCGGTGCGTCCGCACTCGAGATCGGCCCCGGCTACGGTGCCAATATCCGCGCCTTGCGAGAGCGCACCGGCAAACTGACCGGTATCGAGATCGATCCGGTGCTCGTCGATCGGCTGCGTACCCGACACGGTGCCGCGATGACGGTGATCCAGGGCGACGGCGCGGATATGCCCTTGCCGCCAGGGCAATTCGATTCCGTTGTGTGCCTCACGATGCTGCACCACGTACCCGCCGTCGGCGCACAGGACGCTCTGTTCGCCGAAGCCCTACGCGTCCTGCGTCCCGGCGGTGTATTTGCGGGCAGCGACGGTCTCGACGGCCGGGTATTCCGTCTGCTGCACCTCGGCGACACCTGCGTGCCGGTTCCGCCGGAGCATGCCGCCGACCGGCTCACCCGAGTCGGCTTCACCGATGTCGAGATCGAATCCGGCGAACGCAGTTTCCGCTTCCGCGCCCGCTGTCCCGAGTGAGGAGGTCGAGCGTTCTGGCGTGCACTTTCCGTCGAATCCGGCAGCTATCGCCACATCAGCGCGAATAGTGCACGTCAGACCAGTCACCGACAAGCGCGTGGCCGTTCGCGACCTGCTCGTGTTCGATGTCGAACTGATCATCGGTGGCTCGCCCCAGGGCGTCCGCCGGAATCGTTTCAGCGCATCGTTATTGCGGCCTCGAAGTATTCCGCAGGGTCGAGTGCATTTATCGGCGTCCAGCGGGGTGACTCGACCGGTGACGCCGAATCTTCAGGTGCCGCTTGGAAATAGCCCTGGATTTCCAGGGCTAGTCGAGGGTTCTCGTCCACGCGCCGGGCTATGTCGTAGTACACCGCGAGGACGTGCACGCACCGCGCGGTGCGAGCCGAACAGGAGCAGTCCGTCCCGGCCGGATTCGGCGCCGGAGTGGTGCCGGCGTTGACCAACGCACGGTGCATCTCGTCGGTGAGGACTGTTGTGTCCGGAATGATTTCGGCGATCGCGGTGATCGCTGAGCGGGGCAGCGGCGCGACTTCCAGGTGGGTTACCGAGGCTTGCCCACCGCGGTGGATGGCGGCGCGCACGATGCGGCCCTCGATGCTCGCCTGGACACCGTGGTTGCGGGCGATGCTGCGGGCACGGGGGAGCAGCGAGTCCGGTCGGGTCTGGCGCAGCGGTTCGGCGAGCCGGACCCAGTCCATGCCCCATGCCGTGTATCCGAATTCGTTGTCCGCCATCAGTTCTCCCTCTTGCGGCGCAGGATCTCGATGAGCTGGTCGTCATCGAGGCGGGCCAGTGCGGCGATGCCCGCCGAATCGTTGAGGTCCGCGAGCGCGGATTTGCGGTCGTGCATGCCCGCGATGTGTTCCTCGACGGTGGTGCCCGAGGTCAGGGTGGTGATGGTCACGGTGCGGGTCTGCCCGATGCGGTGCACCCGGTCGGAGGCCTGGGCTTCCACGGCCGGATTCCACCACCGATCGAAGTGGATGACATCGGCGGCACGTGTCAGGGTGAGCCCGGTGCCCGCGGCCCGCAGACTCAGGATCAGCACGGGCGGACCGTCTTCGGCCTGGAAGCCCGAAACGATCTCGGCGCGCTCGGCCTGGTCGAGTCCGCCGTGGAAGAACGGTGCCCGCACTCCGAGTTGTTCGTGCAGGTGGCGGACCAGCAGGTCGCCGGTGGCACGATACTGGGTGAATATCAGTGTCGGGTCACCGGTTTCGAGATTGTTGGCCACGATATCGGTGCACAGGTCCAGCTTTCCGGATCGGCCCGCCAATTCGCCCAGCTCACCGGTGATCAGTCCCGGATGGTTGCAGACCTGCTTGAGGGCGGTCAGCGCCGCGAGCACTCGGCTCTGTCGTTGCACGCCGTGGCCGAAGCCGTCATCGATTGCCTTGTCGAGCAGTTGGTCGTACAGCCGTTCCTGCTCATTTGTCAGATCGCAGAGCAGATCGCTGTGGATCTTCGCGGGCAGCGAGGCGGCGACCTGCGCCTTCTTACGCGCCAACAGCACCGGTTCGAGTGCATCCCGCAGCCGGGAAGCCGCGGCCGTCGAACCCTCGTGGATCGGCCGGACGAACCTACGCCGGAACTGCGTGCGATGTCCGAACAGCCGCGGCGCCACCAGATTCAGCAGCGCCCACAGCTCCTCGAGATGGTTCTCCACCGGCGTACCCGTCAGCGCGACCTTCGCCTCCGCCGTCAACGCCCGCGCCGCCTTGGACACCTGGGTGCGCGGATTCTTCAACGCCTGCGCCTCATCGAAAACTACTGTCGCCCAGGACTGATCGGCCAACACGCCACCGTGCAACCGCAACATCGGATACCCGGTCACCACAATGGTCCCGGCCTCATCCGCGACCTCACCCCCACGCCACAGCACCGGCCGCAGTCCCGGTGCGAACCGTGTCATCTCATGCGCCCAGTTCCCGACCAGGGACGTCGGGCAGACCACGAGCTGCGTCCCACGCTCGGCCCGCCCGAGCAGAAACCCGATGGTCTGCACCGTCTTCCCGAGCCCCATCTCGTCGGCCAATACCGCCCCGCCGTGCGCCGCGACGGTCTCGTGCAACCACCCCGCGCCCCGCACTTGATAGGGCCGCAGCTCCGCCTTCAGCCCCGCCCGCAATTCCGCCCCGACGCACCGTGTTTCACGCAACACCCGCGCCGCTCGCGCGGCGGACACGATCGACGTCCCGGCGGCGTCAGGGACAGCGTGCGCCGCAATGGGCAGCAGTACCGAATCGTCCAGACGACCCTCCGCCTCGGATCGCAGCGGCGATATGCCGCCCGCCTGATCAGACGCGGCCGGGCAGCCGGATGGTGCCGCGGCTTCGCGACGAGACGTGTTGTGGGCTGGGGTGTGCTGGGTCGGTGTGGCAATCCCTGAATCCGGCTGTGTAGCGCATGGTTCGAGTCCATCCAGCAGCACCGCGCGCCAAGCATGTACGGATGGGCCCGCGTTACCGAGGTCCAGCTTCAACAGTTCGTCGGGATCAACGAGTGCGCACTCGACATCGATGACCGCGATCGCGCCCCGAGTTCCCGTGGGCACCGCTAAAGAGAGCGTTTCTCGATCGCCATCGGGCGCGCGGCCGGGCGTGGAGCCGGTCCAAGTCCACAGCGCGAACATATGGCGGTCGGGTAGGTAGGTGGCCTGTGTGCTGGGCAGAGCGGTCCCCTAAATCGTCGTATTGCGTACGGAGTATTATAACAACGTACAGCGTACCGAATTAATTCCGAGAGGATCACGTGACCGACCAGGCGAAACAGCTGATATGCCTGCTCTGGCGGCATGCTGTGCCGCCGCGACCGGGAGGGCGAGGCCCGAAGCAGACGGTGAGTGTCGATGCGGTCATCGCCGCCGCGATCGCCCTCGCCGATCGGGAGGGGTACGAGAAGGTGTCGATCCGCGCGGTCGCCGCCGAACTCGGCCTGCGCCCGATGAGCCTCTACACCTATGTGCCGAGCAAAGAGGCTTTGACCGTTTTGATGGTCGATACGGTCGCATTGGAGGACGTACCCATCCCGACCGATATCCCGGTCCGTGACCGCATGTCCGCGATCGCCGAGCAGGTCCGTGCGGAACTGATGGCGCATCCGTGGCTGCTCGAGGTGCCACCGTGGCGGCTGGTGCTCGGTCCGGGCCGGATGCGCCGCTATGAACAACAGCTGGCCGCGATCGAAGGGATCGGGTTATCCGATCTGGCTATGGATCGGGTGATCGCGGTGCTGTCGGAATTCGCGACCGGCAACGCGCGGATGGCGATCGCCGGAATCCGCAGTACTGCGGAGCTGACCGACGCGCAGTGGTGGGAGCAGCACGGCCCGCTGTTGACCGAGGTCATGTCGGCCGAGGAGTTTCCGATCGCCTCACGGGTAGGTGCGGCGGTAGGCGAACGCTATCAAGCGCCGTCGGACCCGGAGGGCGACTTCGCCTTCGGCCTCGGAAAACTGCTCGACGGCATCCTGTCCGGAGTAGCGGGACCGGACACGTCGACAGCGGGCGACCTGTAGGTCGCCCGCTGTCGTCTATCAGCGCTGTTCTGTTGTTCGATGCTGTTGTGTCGGGACGCGAGGATAGGTCAGAGCGCGGGAGCCGATTCCGTATCGATCACGGCTTCGAGCTCACGCAAGCGATCCATGTGTTCATTCGCGTGGTGCTGGCAGAAGAGCAACTCGCCACCTGCGGGCAATACAGCACGAACTCGTGCGGCAGCACCGCAGCGGTCGCAACGATCGACCGCGGTCAGTGGGGTGCTTGTCAGGGTTCCTGGCATGACTCCTCCGTCCTGGCTCCCGGCACTACAGTCCGTTCACCTGGTGTGGGGCCCGTGGTCACTCCGCGGGCTCGCTACCGCTACTTCCCAGCAGGGGTATGACTACTCTGTCAGACGTTCGGGACGGGGGCTTTGTTCCCGGAAGTGATTCTGTGTGTTTTCGATAACACCACCTGGGATTTCGCTACTGGCGAACATCGCTGGTTTGGTATCGAACTCCACTCGACCACGATCACGAACAGGCCTATCCAGTTGTCTACCGGGAGATTACCCGTGATCCATGACACTCACACGCTCGTTCACATTTGCACTCTCGCCGAATGGCTGACCGCCCGGCAAACCGGCGAGTACCGCCCGGAGTCGTTCGAGGAGATCGGATTCATCCATCTCTCCACCCCACAGCAGGCGCACCTGCCCGCCAACCGACTTTTCGGCGGAAGGCGTGACATGGTGCTGCTGCGCATCGATCCGGCCCGCGTCGGCGCGCCGGTGAAATGGGAACCGGGCGTGCCCACCGATCCCGACTCGATGCTGTTCCCCCATCTGTACGGTCCGCTGCCGGTCGGCGCGGTCATCGCCGTGGTCGAGTACCAGCCCGGCCCGGACGGCACCTTCGCCGCACTCGATCCGAAGTTTCCGGCGTCCTGATGACCTACCGGTCCCTGACCTCGCGCGCCACGATGGCGGCCTGAACGCGGGACCGCACACCGAGTTTGGTGAGTACCCGCGAGACATGCGTTTTGACTGTTGTCTCGCCGATGAACAGCCGCGCGGCGATCTGCGCATTGGACAGACCGTCGCCGAGACAGTCGAGCACCTCGCGTTCGCGTTCGGTCAGCTCGTCCAGACCGTCCGGTGCGGGCCGGCTCGATTCGCCATCGGTCGAGGCGAACGCATTGATCACCGCGGCGGTCACCTCGGGGGCGAGTACGCCGTCACCCGCGGCCACCGCGCGCACCGCATCGACAATTGCTTGTCCCGACGCGGATTTCAGCACGAAGCCGGATGCGCCGGCGCGCAGCGTCCGGAAGACGTACTCGTCCAGATCGAAGGTAGTCAGGATGAGCACCCTGGCCAGGCCGTCGTCGGTGATGCGGCCGGTGGCGGTGATGCCGTCGACGCCCGGCATGCGCACATCCATCAGCACCACATCCGGGCGCAGCGCTCTGGCCTGTGCCACCGCGATATCGCCGTCGGCGGCCTCGCCGACCACCTCGATGCCATCGGCGGTCTCCAGGATCATCCGCAGTCCGGCCCGGATCGCGCCGTGGTCGTCGGCGATCAGTACCCGGATCATCGCGCCTCCGTCGTCGAGATCGGCAGCCGAGCAAGGACTTCCCAGCCGTCGGCGCCGGGTCCGGCGGTGAAGGTGCCGCCCAACGCCACCGCCCGTTCCCGCATATTCATCAGGCCGCTGTGGCGCGCGTCGTCGGTCGGTCGGTTGCGCACAAGTATGGGATTGCGCACCGAGAGGGCCAAATCCGCTGCCTCCGTGCGCACGTCGATCTCGACCTCCTGTCCCGGTGCGTGTTTCATGGCATTCGTCAATGCTTCCTGGACGATTCGGTACGCGGCCTGGTCGACCGCGCTCGGCAGCGCCGTCCCGTTCAGTGCATCCCGCACACGCACGGTGATTCCGGCCGCGCGGGCGGCATCGACGAGAATCCGCAGCTGTGCCAGTTTGCGCGGTGCGGCCGCATCGTCCTCGGCGCCGTCGTCACGGCGCAGCAGACCGATCATGGTGCGCATTTCCTGCAGCGCGCTGACACTATTGGACCGGATCGACGAAATGATCCCGGCGACAGTGGGATCGGTGTCCTGCCGGGCCAGCACCCCCAGCGCCGCTTCGGACTGGATGGCGATGGCCGAGAGATGTCCTGCGATCACATCGTGCAGATCGCGCGCCATCGTCTTGCGTTCATCGGTGATGGCGGCACGTCGGTCCAATTCGGCGACCAATGTCATCGCCTGTGCGCGTTTGCGTTCGGCTTCGGCGATCTCCTTGTGCCCGCGCACCGCCAGGGCCCACCACAGCGGGGTCGCGACGAAGGCGAACAGCGCGGCGATGGTGATCACCGCGACCCGCCAGTCGCCGAGCACCAGTGCCAGCACGGTCAGTACCGCCGAGACCACCCCACACACCGTGACCAGCGAGCGCGAACGCGCGGGTGCGGCATACAGCACGCCGGCATAGATGAGATCCGAATAGATGAGCCAGACCGGCACCGTCGGGCCGAGTGCGAAATCGATGGCGAAGGGGATCAGCCCGATAGCGAGAGCCGACATCGGCGCGCGCCGCCGCAGGAAGGTCGTCACGCAGATCAGCGCGAGCACCCCGAACCGCACCGGCAGTGACGGGTGGCGGCTCAGGTCACTGGCCATCTCGGACAGCCCGGTCAGATAGAGCGCGGCGCCGAGTACGAGCGCGAAGGCGGCGACCAGCGCGTCCTGCGCGGTCGCCGACAAAGCTTCCCACTGCCGTCGCATCGCCCCATCACAGCACATGCCCCGCGTTCCGGGGTCCGCCGAAGGAATGAGTTCCGGTCGATCCGACGACCGACCTGATCGGACCCGCTCGGGCGGTCAGCCCTTTTTGCCGGTTAGGGTGGAGGGTGTGAACGTCGATGTCACCGCCCTACCCGGGATCGGGGTACGCAAAGACTTCCAGCTGCGGTCGGGTCGCCGGATCGGTGTGGTCGATCACCGCGACGGCGGCATCGATCTGATCGTCTCCAAACCCGATGACCCGGACTCCTGCGCCGCGCAAGTGCCGCTGACTCCCGACGAGGCCTCGGTACTCGCCAACCTACTCGGCTCGCCGCAGCTGGTGGCGAAGCTACGCGAGGACCACCGCGACCTACCCGGGATCACCACCCGCCAGCTACCCATCGGCGAGGATTCGCCGTACGAGGGCCGCACCCTCGGCGAGACCGGAATGCGCACGCGCACCAAGGCTTCCATTGTCGCGGTGATGCGCGCGGGGCAGCTGCATCCCTCGCCGGGACCGGATTTCACCTTCACCACCGATGACATACTCGTGGTCGTCGGAACCCCCGACGGTCTGGACGCGGCCGCGAAGATCCTGACGCACGGGTGAGAGCGTGAACGCAACCGCGCTCGCCCTCATCGAGCTCGGGGCGGTGTTATTCGCCCTAGGAATGCTCGGGAGAGTGGCGGCACGATTCGGCATGTCCCCGATTCCGCTCTACCTGCTCGGTGGGCTGGCCTTCGGCCAGGGCGGTTTCATCGAACTGGGCGCCGCGAACGAATTCGGCCATATCGCAGGCGAAATCGGTGTGGTGCTGCTGTTGCTATTGCTCGGCCTCGAGTACACCGCGGTCGAGTTGGTGACCGGATTGCGTCGCTCCTGGGCCGCAGGTCTGGTCGATCTCGTCGCGAACGCGACACCTGGCGTGGTAGTCGCCCTGCTGCTCGGCTGGGGAATGACCGGAGCCATCACCATGGCCGGAGTCACCTACATCTCGTCCTCGGGCATCGTCGCGAAGGTGCTCAACGACCTCGGACGCCTCGGTAACCGGGAAACCCCGGTGATCTTGTCGATTCTGGTCTTCGAGGATCTCGCGATGGCGATGTATCTGCCGATCCTCACCGCGGTGCTGGCCGGTACGAGCTTGCTGAGTGGGCTGACCGTGCTCGGTCTGGCCTTGGCCAGCGTGACCGTCGTTTTGGTCGTCGCGCTGCGGTACGGCCGGTACGTCTCGGCGATCGTGGACAGCGCCGACCGCGAGGTCTTCCTATTGAAGCTGCTGGGCGCGGCGCTGCTGGTCGCCGGGCTGGCGTCGGCGCTGAATGTCTCGGCGGCGGTCGGCGCATTCCTACTCGGCATCGCTATTTCCGGTTCGACCGCCCACGAGGCGACGAAACTATTGGAACCGATCCGGGACCTGTTCGCGGCGATCTTCTTCGTGGCCTTCGGACTCAGCACCGATCCCGGTGCCATTCCGCCCGTGCTCGGTTGGGCGATCCTGCTCGCGGTCGTCACCGTGGTGACCAAGATCGCGACCGGCTGGTGGGCGGCGAGTCGACAGGGCATCCGCCGGATGGGTCGGGCACGCGCGGGCGCGGCGCTGGTCGCGCATGGTGAATTCTCCATCGTCATCGCGGGTCTGGCGGTGAGCGTGGGTGGGGTAGACGCCCAAATCGCCGGACTGGCCTCGGCCTATGTGCTACTGATGGCGGTGCTCGGCCCGATCGCGGCCCGCGTCGTCGAACCGGTCATCGGCGTGGTGCAGCGCCGCTTCAACCCCGCCGTCAGCACCGGATAGCGGTTGCGCCGCGACGGAACTCGGCTCGGAATCGCCACCGGCCGCGGGAATCCGGGCGGCCGCAAGCGGATTCGTCGCCGTAACCGGTATCGGCGCGGCGGAAGTCGCCTCGCGTTCGGCACGCAGGCGTTCGATCCGTCGCCAGAAGGTCGATGCGACGAGTCCGACCGCCAAACCGATCAGGGCCGCGCACATATGCCCGTAGTCGGTGAAGGTCGGTCCGATCAAGAGCGCCGAGGCGAGGAAGACGACGATGACGCCGGCCCACAGCGCGCGGACCACACCGCGGAAGTGGAAGGCCATCGCCGCCAGCACTGCGGTGAATCCGTAGCTGGTGCCGACATCCGCCGCGTACTGCACGCGCACCGGGATGACGTGATGATCGATGGCATGGTCGATCGCCGTGACGGTGAGCAGCGTCGCGCCGATATGCCCGGTCGCGAACAGCAGAATCCAGCGGCTGGTGCCGAGCCAACGTTCGGCGAAGCCCATCACCACCAGGATCTCGGCGATGGTGACCCAGGGAAATTGGCCCTGGGTCCAGAACGCCGAGGCCACCAGCACCTGGATCGGGTTGTGCTGCATGTTGTAGAGATTGGTGGAGGCCGAGAAGATCAGCCTGCGCTCCACCGAATCGCCGACCCCGCGCAGCGTCCACCAGGTGACGAACAGAGTGAACGCGTAGGCCGTGCTGGCCGGTGCGCCGGACAGGTGCTGGCGCAGTTCGGGCAGCAGTCGGCGCAGCAACCGGGGTCGACGTGCCCACGACCAGACCGCGCGTGACTCGTCACCGAGGTCTACGGTCTGCGTCCAGGGGGAGTGGATTCGGCGCAAAGTGGGGGCAACCACATACACAAGTCTGCCGGTTCCAGGGCTCTTCTGCCCGTAGACCCGCCCGGTCTGTGTCCTGGCTCACCTGAGCTGGTCTTTTCGGACCTGTTGGCGATTCATGTCCGGCTCCGCAGAGTCGGTCCGCCGACCAAGGGGGTGACCGAGTAGTTCCTGTTGGACCGTTGTCCTCGCCGCTGCGCGCATTAGCGGTCGCACTGGCCTCGGCTGCTGCACGATCAGCAACCGGCGAGACGCTGCCCGCCCGATCCGACGGCGCCCGCTCGTTCGGCGACATGCGATCGGCCTTCTATGCCGGGTATGACGATTCCGACCGCGAATACATCCTGCTCGGTGACCCCGGGCGACGGATCGTCGAAGGCACGCCCCTGATGTCCACCACCTTTGGCAACCTCTGCTAGTTCGCACGCGAATACTGCCGACGGGTGCCGAGCACACGACGCCGGTCAAGTCCGGTTGGCGACTGAGGCTGATCCGGCTCGGCGGTCCTGGGGCGCAATGAGAGTCGGCATGTGTACCGAAATTGCTGCGATGTTCTTGCAGATGTGCGAACGCCCGCCGTGGACTGTCGTATTCGCGAGATGCATTGTGTCCCAGCAATATCGGTGCTGATCGATTGCCGGAAGCGGCAATCTACAAGATTCGGGGGCGAGGAACCGTGCGGTATGTATGGTCACCGCCGAGTAGCGGGCGCCGTCTTACTGACCGGATTCATCCCATGACAAATTTAGCGGACGGTAGTACTGTAAATCGCCTACCTGCTGGTTTGTACAAGCGGGCGGGCTCGCGCTGTCGAGATAGTGGCCGAGGTCTGCCCAACGAGGGAGTTCGCGTGCTGGAAATCAACCACTTCAGCCACGGGTTGCTCACGCCGGTTGTGGCCTATCTGATGTCATTCACCGGATCATTGCTAGGGCTGCGGTGCGTGGTCCGAGCGCGGGCCGGTAGCGGACACGCCGGATGGCTCGTCGCCGCGGCGGTCGCCATCGGCGGCACCGGTATCTGGGTCATGCATTTCATTGCCATGCTGGGCTTTTCGATCCACGGCGCCTCGATCCGCTACGACGTGCCGATCACCCTGCTCAGCGCGGTGATCGCGATGGTGGTGGTGTGGATCGGCTTACGGGTCGCGCAGATGCCGGGCTTGGCGCCGGTGGCGCTGTACATCGGCGGTGCGATCACCGGTGTAGGCGTCGGCGCCATGCACTATTCCGGCATGTATGCGATGAAATCCGATGCGGTCATCGAATACGACGGACGAATCGTGTTGCTGTCCATGGTGATCGCGGTGATCGCCGCGACGGCGGCACTGTGGTTCGCGCTGCATATTCGCGGCACCCTCGCCACCATCGGCGCGGCACTGGTCATGGGCGTCGCGGTCTGCGGCATGCACTACACCGGCATGTTCGCGATGCATGTGCAGGACGGCCACCATATGCACTCGCCCACGGGCGCGGGCGCGACCCAATTGCTGACTCCGCTGACGGTCGGCGTCGGCATGGTAACCATGATGCTGCTATTGCATATCGGCATCACCGATGTCGACGATCCGGCATACGACGGTGCGCGCGGACCGCGCTCGACGCGCTACTGGCCGACCAGGGACTGAGTCCGCTCAGCCCGGAGGGCATGTCGCACAGGCGATTTCGATAGGCTCAGTGGCGCGGCACCTCGGTCCGCGTCGGCCAGTACGCGGTCGCCGACGGCATTATCTCCGACTCCACCGGCGGCAGCGGCGGTAGCGGATCGAGTTTGGCGCGCGGTGCGATGCGCAGCGGCGGCAGTTCGATATTACGGTCGATCTCGGTCAGGCTGACGCTGATAAGCAGCAGCATGGTCACCACACTGGCCACCACGATCAGCGGTGCGATCAGGTCCATGGCGCCGGCTCCATCGGGCGTCTGGGTATTTCCGGTGTGCGCGTGCATCGCCGACATCCCGGTGTAGTGCATACCGCAGACCGCCACGCCCATGATCAGTCCGGCGCCGACGGTCGCGGGAAATCCCTTGACCCGCAACGTGAACCAGAGCGCAACTGTCGCCGCGGCCACCGCGATGACCACCGACAACCCGACGCGGCGCATGTCATAGCTGATCATCGCATTCGACTTCATCGCGTACATGCCCATGTAATGCATAGCCGCGACGCCGAATCCGGTGACCGCACCGCCGGCCAGCAGGCCGAGCAGCGACGGTTCGGGTTTGACGACGATGAAAAGTCCGATGCCGACCACGGCGACCGCGGTGATCGCGCTCAGCAGAGTGAGTGGAATGTCGAACCGTATTTCGCTGCCGCGGATCGAAAAGCCCAGCATCGCAATGAAATGCATAACCCAGATGCCGGTGCCGCCGATGGCGACGGCCGCGCCGAGCAGCCAGCCGATCCGGTCCTTGCCGGTGCGGCCGCGCGCGGCGCACTGCAAGCCGAGCAGGCATCCGGTCACCGACATGGTGTAGGCCAGCAGCGGGGTCAGCAGACCGTAACTGAAATGGTAGATATCGAGCACGCACGCCCCCACTGCCGAAGAACAACATCGGCGATTGAAACAACAGAGGGTCAGACGATACGACAGCGATCGAACCAACGGGGGCCGAAATTTGGGTTAGCAGAAGTGGTTTCGGTCACTTTTAGGTTTGATTGAAACCCGAATTGGTTAGCGGAACGGACGCTGTCTCGGTTGCCGCTACATGGCTGATCGATTGCCCCGCAGAACGCCGAAAGATTCTGTGGCAGAAGCAGTTCGGCTCAATAGTGTGGAAAACCGCAATGGGCACAGTCTGATTCGACGGTAGCCGGGTCGCAGGCGGGTTGAATGCGGGCAGAGTTGCCGGTCGATACGACGACAAGGAGGCCGGGTGCGAAAAGCAAAGCGCCCGCGCTGTGGGGCGCGGGCGCTTGGCGAAAATCGAGCAGAACGAACTAGTCGAGGTAGTCGCGCAGGACTTGTGAGCGGCTCGGGTGGCGCAGCTTGCTCATGGTCTTCGACTCGATCTGCCGGATGCGCTCACGGGTGACCCCGTACACCTGGCCGATCTCGTCGAGGGTGCGCGGCTGACCGTCGGTCAGGCCGAAGCGCAGCCGGACCACGCCCGCCTCGCGCTCGGACAGCGTCTCCAGCACCGACTGCAGCTGATCCTGCAGCAGCGTGAAGCTCACCGCGTCCACCGCGACGACGGCCTCGGAGTCCTCGATGAAGTCGCCGAGCTGGCTGTCGCCCTCATCGCCGATGGTCTGATCCAGCGAGATGGGCTCACGCGCGTATTGCTGGATCTCGAGGACCTTCTCCGGCGTGATGTCCATTTCCTTGGCCAGCTCCTCCGGGGTGGGCTCGCGGCCCAGATCCTGAAGCAGCTCGCGCTGGATGCGGCCGAGCTTATTGATGACCTCGACCATATGCACCGGGATGCGGATGGTGCGGGCCTGATCGGCCATGGCGCGGGTGATGGCCTGCCGGATCCACCAGGTGGCGTACGTGGAGAATTTGTAGCCCTTGGTGTAGTCGAACTTCTCCACCGCGCGGATCAGACCGAGGTTGCCCTCCTGGATCAGGTCCAGGAATGCCATACCGCGACCGGTGTAGCGCTTGGCCAACGAGACCACCAGACGCAGGTTGGCTTCCAGCAGGTGGTTTTTCGCACGGTTGCCGTCGCGCACGATCCAGGTGTAGTCGCGGCGCATAGCGACCGGCAGCTTTTCACCCTGCTCGGCGAATTCGCGCACCTTCTCCGCCGCATAGAGTCCGGCCTCGATCCGCTTGGCGAGTTCGACCTCCTCTTCGGCGTTGAGCAGTGCGACCTTGCCGATCTGCTTGAGGTAGGCACGCACGGAGTCGGCCGATGCGGTGAGCTCGGCATCCTTGCGGGCCTGGCGCAGCGCCTCGGATTCCTCCTCGTCCCAGACGAAGTCGCCGGAGGCCTTGTCCGCGGCGGACGGTTCGTCGGCCTCGCCCTCCTCGACCCCCTCGGCGACTTCCTCGACGAGTTCCTCGGCCTCATCGGCGAGATCGTCCTCGGACACCTCGAGATCGCCGAGATCCTCCAGATCCAGATCCTCGGTCTCGGCGTTCTCGTCGCCGGGTTCGCCCTCCGGACCGGCCTTCTTCGGTCCGGCTTTCTTGGCTGGGCCCTTCGTCGCCTTCGCGGCGGCGGCCTTCTTGGCCGGGGCCTTCTTGGCGGCGGCCTTCTTGGCCGGAGCCTTCTTCGCGGCAGCCTTGCGGACCGGCCGTGCTTCGGTTACATCTGCGGAGTCGGCGTCGGCCGATTCGGCGGTCTGACGGGTCGTGGCTACCACGTACGCCCTTTCGTGACGGTCTCGTGCGGCGTCACGCCAGAGTGGTGTTCCGGCGGAGCGGTCTGTCGGGTTTCACCGGCTGAGCGCCGGGTCTGGGGTTTCCGGCTCGCGGCCGGAGTACGTTCCATTGTAACGATCGAACCAGGGTACCTACGGCACGATCCCGGCAACGGCTAATGCCATACCCTCCGCGCGTCTACGGCGCGATGCCGGCATCGATCGCCATGGCCGCGCCGACGATGCCCGCGGTGTTCTCCAGCCGCGCGGGAATCACGGGGGTTCGGTTGGTGAGCAACGGAATCCATTGCTCGGCATCTCGACTGATGCCCCCACCTGCGACGAAGACCTTCGGCCAGAACAAATTCTCCAGCCCGCTGAGCACAATGCTGACCTGTGCGGCCCACTGCTCGTAGGTCAGGCCGTCGCGATCCTTGATCGAGGCGGCGGCGCGATGTTCGGTCTCCATACCGCCGATCTCCAGATGGCCGAGTTCGGTATTGGGCACCAGCGTGCCGTGGAACAGCAGCGCCGAGCCGATGCCGGTGCCGAAGGTCAGCAGCAGCACCAGGCCGTCGAAATCCTTTGCCGCGCCGTAGTGATCTTCGGCCAGACCGGCCGCGTCGGCGTCGTTGAGCACGGTGACGGCACGACCGTCGAGCGCGGTGGAGAACAGCGCCCGCGCGTCGGTACCGATCCACGCCTTATCGATATTGGCGGCCGTCTGCGCGACGCCCCCTAGCACGACCGAGGGCAGTGTGATGCCGACCGGGCCCTCCCAATCGGCCTGGGCGACCAGTTTGGCGACAGCGTCGGCGACCGCCTGCGGTGTCGAGGGATGCGGTGTCAGAATCTTTATCCGCTCGTGGACCAATGCTCCGGTGGTCAGATCCACCGCGGCGCCCTTGACGCCGCTGCCACCGATATCGATACCGAATGCGTGCCCCCGAGCGGACATGACGTTCCCTCGTTCCCTGTGCTGGCCGATGTGATGAACGCGCCGCCGCACAGGAGCTCACCACCGGCTGGTCGCGGAGCATGCGGCGATGTGCCCGACGACGGCGTTGTGTCGTGCACGACAAGAGTAATGGGCGGGTATCGGTTCCCGTTCGCCGAGGATCTGTGATGGCATGGGGGCATGCCGGAGACCAGAGCGTCAGTTACCGACCGACCGACCGCGACGCCATCCGAGGATGTTGCCGAATTGCGTCGGATCGCGGTCCAACTCGCCGAAACCGCGGCCGCGCATGTGCGCTCGCGCCGCCCCGAGATATTCGGTCCGGAGGGTGCGCGCGACGGTGCCGTGCAGACCAAAGGCCACCCTACCGACCCGGTGACCATCGTCGATACCGAGACCGAGGAGCTGATCCGGCGCCTGCTCGCCGAAGCGCGCCCCGGTGATCCGATCCTCGGTGAGGAGGGCGGCGGCAGCCTGGCCGGCGGTGACGAGGACACCGTGCACTGGGTGGTCGACCCGATCGACGGCACCGTGAACTTCCTGTACGGCATTCCGGGCTACGCGATTTCGGTGGCCGCGGTGCGCGCCGGACAGCCCATCGCCGGTGCGGTGGTCGATGTCGCGCGGGCCGCGACCTATAGCGCCGCGGTGCGGATGGGAGCCACGAAGGTGACCGGTGACGGCGCGGTGGAACATCTGCGCTGCACACCGGTGCGATCGGCGTCGATGGCCTTGGTGGCCACCGGATTCGCCTACGGCAAGCACCGCAGGGCCAAGCAGGCGGAACTGGTCGCGCAGATCCTGCCGCAGATCCGCGATATCCGTCGCCTCGGCGCGGCGGCACTGGATCTGTGCTTCGTCGCCGAGGGTCGCATAGACGCGTACTACGAACACGGACTCAACGTCTGGGACTGGGCCGCGGGCGCGTTGATCGCCGCCGAGGCGGGTGCGCAGCTGCGCTTGCCCGCGGCGACCAGCCCGGGTACGGCAGGTGAGTTGGTCGTCGCCGCCGCACCGGGTGTCGCGAACGAATTGACCGAACTGCTCGAACGCGTCGGCGCGACAACCGCGATTCCGGACGCCTGAAACGGATCGCCCCGGTCTGCCGAAGCGGCACACCGGGGCGATGAAGGTCGGTCAGGCGAGGTCAGCAGCGTGCCGTGCGTGCCGCGGACAGCAGTTTGGGATCGATGGACGTCGATCCGCCCGGGGCAGGATTCTTCAGCGATTTCAGCACTTCCTCGGCGTCCGGGCTCGGCCGCAGCGACTCGCCGAATACCGAACCGAGCACCAGGTCCACCGTGTCGTCGTTGCGCTGATCCTCGATCAGCTCGGCGCACGGCGCGACCAGCTGAACCGAGGCGGCGGCCGGTCGGCCGTTCACACCGAAGCGGATCTGGCCAGTGCAGTTCAGGTCGCCGTTGACATAGACCGGATCGTTACCGAACTGCTGCCCCGGCCCGCTCGCGAAGCCGAGGTCGCCGAGCGCCGAGGCGATGTGCGAGGCCTGCCCGCTCTTGTTGTTCGCGTTCAGCACGCGGACCTTCGACGAGGCCAGCGCAGCCGGTTCGACGTCGGTCAGCCGCGACTGGCCGACCCGCTGCCCCATCGGGGCGGGTTGGGGCGACTTCGCGTCGGTAGCCGGGCTCGGCGAATTGCACGCCATCGCGGTTCCGCTGCTGTCCTCGGTGGTCAGGGCCTTGATCCACACCACGGTGCAGATCAGGAGTAGGACGCCGACCAAGATCAACCATGGCTGGTTGCGTCGCCGGAGGAAGGGTTGACCCGTTCGATCCGTTGCGCTGCCTTCGGTGATGAGTGAAACCACGGGCATACTCTACGAAAATGTGTCCGCGCCAGGGCGACGGCGGGCCGGGCGAGCTGGGTGTGAATGCGGTGCGTAAGGTCTCGGCGAGTTCACGGTTGATGTCGATTACCCCTCAGTTTCGAATCGTCTGTGTTTTGATTGCGACTTTTGCTCTGGCGTCCGCTATTGTCTGGCGGCCCAGATCGAAACATCGCAGCCCAAATCGGTGGTCGGTCGCGGGAACAAGAAGGGCATGTCCTGCGTTTACCGAGCGCTATCAAAGGTGGGTCCGCATGATCCGCCCTGATAGGGGACCGGTGTACGTGTGACGTGCACCACCGGCGGGGCGGTGCTGGTCATTCCGATTCGAGGGAATCGGTGTGAGTGGCCCGGTCCGGGATATACGGAGTAAGGACGAGGGGAAGACGACATGGCAACCGACTATGACGCACCGAGGCGCACTGAATCCGACGAAGTGTCGGAAGATTCGCTGGAGGAGCTGAAGGCTCGTCGCAACGAGGCACAGTCCGCCGTCGTGGATATCGACGAATCCGATACCGCGGAGTCGTTCGAGCTTCCCGGCGCGGACTTGTCCGAGGAAGTCCTGACAGTTCGGGTGATCCCGAAGCAGGCCGACGAGTTCACCTGTTCCAGCTGTTTCCTGGTCCATCACCGGAGCAGGCTGGCCAGTGAGAGTGGCGGTCAGCTGATCTGCATGGACTGCGCAGCCTGATCTGCGGCGCGAGATCTGATCTCCAGCCGAGATCAATGGTCAGCCCGCGCTCGGCACGCCCGGCTTCAGCCAGGTATGCCAAGCGCGGCCAAGACCCGGTCCGGCCGTCGCGTACTGATCAGCCAGTACGGCGTCGGATCGTCCGGGTCGTCGAGTACAAGTAGCACCATCGGCCCCACCCAAGGCCGATGTTGGACATAGGCGGCGGGGTCGAGTTGGCGGCCCAGCGCCGCACTCTTGGCGGTGGGGGCCACCGTGGCCGATCTGGCCACGAAGTTCACCGGCAGATGCGCGCGATCGGCGCGGAGTTCGCGGATACCGGAGGCTTCCCGGGCGACTTCCACCCGATGGCGGCTCAGCCACAACAGCACCCACACCGGCACCGGAAACAGCAACGCGTAGGGCAACCAGGCGCGCAGGCCCGGTGCGCCCATATGGATTTCGGCGGCCAGCAACCCGGCGATGGCGAACGCGATCGGCCACCACCACAGCGGCACCCAGAGGCGCTCGCGATAGGGCTCGAAGCTCCGCTGTTGTTCGTCCATAGGCACTGGGTTGGGCTGGTCCGACACGACTCAACACTAATTCACGGAGGTCGAGGGCTTACGCGTAGGCTCGGACAACGTGAGCGAGCGCAGCGAGCGAATATTGAACACCGCAGCCCGGGCGGTCATGACGGAGCCGAGCGTCAGCGAGGCGCGGTCATGAGCGCCCTTTCACCCATACCTTTGCTGCGGCTTGATCCCGGCATCCCCGTGCCAACGCGTGCTCACCACGGAGACGCGGGCGTGGACCTGTGCACTACGGAGGACGTCATCATCGAGCCGGGGGAGCGTGTGCTGGTCGGCACCGGTGTCGCGGTGGCACTGCCGGTCGGCACGGTCGGCCTGATCCATCCCAGGTCCGGACTCGCCGCGAAAACCGGTCTGTCCGTGGTGAATACGCCGGGCACCGTAGATGCGGGCTATCGAGGTGAAATCAAGGTGTGCCTGATCAATCACGATCCGCGCACCCCGATCGAACTGCGTCGCGGTGATCGGATCGCGCAGCTGCTGGTGCAGCGGGTGGAACTGGTCGATTTCGTGGAGGTCGAGGCACTCGATGACACCACGCGGGGTGCGGGCGGTTACGGGTCGAGCGGTGGCCACGCGAGTCTGGCCGCGTCGGCCGACGAGGCGGGCACTCTCGGCAAGGAGGCATGACGAGAATGTTCGGAAAGAGACGCAAGTCCGGCGGACGTGACGAATACGTCGAGGACCGCTACAACGACGAATACGCCGATGAGTACCGCGCCTACGGCGACGCGGATTACGACGATGAGCCGATCACCGATGAGAATCCCATCATCGATCCGATCACCGACGAGAATCCGATCGTCCCGGCCGAGTACGTCGCAGCGCACCACCACGACGAACCCGAGTACGGCGAGCCCGAGTACGGCGAGCCCGAGTACGACGAGGCCGACTACGACGATGACGACGTCGTGGAAATGCCCAAATCCGGCCCCTACGACTACGACGAAGTGGCCGAGCTGTTGGACAATGTCACCGATCAGCGCCTCGATCTGGGTTCGGTGATCCTGCCGGTGCCGCCGGGCGGCCAATTGCAGGTCGAGATGACCCCGGACGGCACGCCGCAGGCGGTGCACCTGGCGACCGAACACGGTCGGATCACCGTCGCGGCCTACGCCGCACCCAAGTCAGCGGGCCAATGGCGTTCGGTGGCAGCCGATCTCGCCGAGTCGCTACGCAAGGACGGCGCCAGGGTCGCCGTGGAGACCGGACCATGGGGCCGGGAACTGCTCGCCATCACCGAGGGCGCGGATCTGCGCTTCATCGGGGTGGACGGTCCGCGGTGGATGGTGCGGCTGGTGGCCGCGGGGCCGCAGGGCGCCGCCGATGACGGTGCGCCGCTGGTGCGGGCCGCGCGAGCGATCTTGACCGAAACCGTGATTCGGCGTGGCGACGAGCCGATGCCGGTGCGCGAGCCGTTGGCCGTCGTGCTGCCACCGGAGCTGGCCGAGCAGCTGGCCGCCGCGCATCAGGCGCAGGTGGAGGCCCAGCAGCAGGCAATGGCCGCCCAGCAGGCCGCGGTCCAGCCCACACCACAGCCGCTGGTCCCGCCGCGCATGCCGAATGAACCGCGCCGCGGCGCGGACGGCTCGGCCATGCAGCAGCTCGGACTGAACTAGAACGCCGCGAGTCCCGCGTTTCCGAGGATCGCGGGATTCGCGCCGAGTTCATCGAGGGTGATCCGGATCAATTCGGCGCGCGGGATCAGCTCGGCCCATTCTTCGGCGACCGACAGCGGATGCACCGGATCGTCGACGGCGGTGACGATGGCGACGGGTACCTCGACAGTGCCGAGCCGTTCCGCGTCGGGCCACTTGTAGTCGGCGGCCTCCTGCAGCGCCTCGGGCAGCCGCGGCCACTGCGAATGCCAGGACTGAGTGAGCGCGTCGGCGAGCCATCGCGGGCTGCTCGCGCGCATGCGTTCGACCACCGCGTCGAGCCCCTCCGTACGCAACTGGGCCGCGGTGGCGGCGGCGCTGAGCGCGGCCGGGCACGCGGCGGTATCGGGGCCGGTCCAGGCCGGTAGCGCCGCCACTACGCCGCTTGCTGCCTCGGGATGTTCAGCCGCCCATTCGAGCGCGACCGCCGCGCCGAGGGAGATCCCGGTGGCCAGAATCGGCCCGCGCATGGCGGCCTGATCGAGCGCCGCACGGTACCCGGCAACCACGCCGGACGGGTCGGGTTCGACGGCGATGAATTCGATTCCGCGTGCCGCACAAGCCAGTCCGAAGGCGCGGCGGGCGAAGTCGGCATCCGATCCGGTTCCCGGCAACGCCACGGCGATCGGGGCGGGGCCGCTGCGGTCCGGCGCGAAATGTGGGGAGTCGAACACCGGTCCGAGCGTAGCGGGGGGAGGGTTGCCCATCTACAGTGGCGGGTATACGGCCTTAAGCCGGTCGTCACCGGAACAACCACGATGGCGTGTGACCCACGTCGTCTTGCTCCATGCAGGAGAGCGTCAAATGTCATCAGCCGCCTCAGGTTATTTTCGCCGTCTGAGCCGCAGGCTGACCGAGGATATCGATCAGTTGGACGCCGAGGAACTCGCCGAATCGGCCGATGCGTCGGGTGCCTGCCGGGCCTCGGACTGTCAGCGCGGTGACGAGGCGACCATGCTCGGCCGACTACGCAGCGTCGAGGCGTGTCCGAAGTCCGTCGGTGCCAGTGTTCAGGCAGAATTCTTCGATGGCACCGATGCCATCAGTCTGGTGTGGATCGGCCGCCGCCGCATTCCCGGTATCGAACCGGGCCGCAAGATCCTCGTCCGCGGTCGAGTGGGTGACCGGGATGGTCGTAAGGTGATCTACAACCCCTACTACGAATTGCGTGAGAACAGCTGACGTATGCCATCGAGCAACGAGAACGCCGCCGAGATCCACACCGCAGGTCGTGAGCCGATCGACAAGGGCCCGTCCGACGTCGTAGATCGCTCCGTAGACGCCGAAACCGAAGAGGCCGAACAAACCCTCCTCGAGCAGCTGGGCGGCTTCAGCGGCCTGATCTACTCGACCTTGCCGGTGCTGGTCTTCGTGCCCGTGAACACCTTCGCCGGGCTCACTGCGGCGATCTGGTCCGCACTCGGTGTGGCCGCCGCGATTCTGGTGTGGCGGCTGGTGCGGCGCAGTCCGATCCAGCCGGCGATCTCAGGCTTCCTCGGGGTCGGCATCTGCGCGTTGATCGCCTACCGCATGGGTGAGGCGAAAGGCTTCTTCCTGTTCGGCATCTACACCAGCCTGGTGTACGCCGGGGTGTTCCTGGTTTCGATGCTGGTGCGCTGGCCGCTGGTCGGCGTGATCTGGGGTGTGCTCAACGGCCACGGCACCGAATGGCGGTCCGACCGCCGCATCGTGCGCCTCTACGACCTCGCGACCACCACCTGGGTGATCGTATTCGGCGCGCGCTACCTGGTGCAGTCCCAGCTCTACGACACCGATCGCACCGGCTGGCTGGCCTTCGCGCGCATCGCGATGGGCTGGCCGCTGACCGCCGTCGCGCTGGCCGTCACGGTGTGGGCTGTGCGCCGGGCCGGACATCTGCCGGTGAGCCGGGGTGCGGCCGCCGAAACGGCCTAGGAATTCCGGCCCCAATTTCGCTAGGGTGTTAACGAATCGCAGCCGGAGGTGGGGGAGTACGCACCCTGGGGTGCCTGGTTGGGCGACCGAGTTCATCAGACGATCAGTGCAAGCAAAAAATGCACGATCGGCGAGGAAGGACTCGGACGTTGGCTACCGAGCACAACATTGCGACACTGTCGAAGAACCAAGCCCACCACAACCCGGCCCTGTCGGAGAGCCGTCGGGTATCGGGTGAACTGGAAAAGTTGATCGCTCCGGCGGCCGCGGGCGACCGTTCGGCGGTCTCCGAGATCATCCGGCTGGTCCACCCGCTCGTGCGCCGGTATTGCGGTGCGCGCCTTGGCAATACCGCACATCTGCACGTCACGGCCGACGATGTGGTGCAGGAGATCCTGTTGGCCACCGTCAACGCCATCCCGCGCTATCGTGATCAGGGCAAGTCGTTTCTGGCCTTCGTCTACGGCATCGCGGCCAATAAGGTAGCCGACGCGTTCCGGCGTTCGCAGCTGCACCCGATGTACCCGGTCGACCACGTGCCCGATAGGGCGTCGACCGCAGCCGGTCCGGAGGAGTGGGCGATCGCGTCCGAACGTCGTGAGGCCACCCGGGAATTGATGAAGATCCTGGCGCCCGCGCATCGTAAGGTCCTGGTGATGCGGATCGTGCTCGGCTGGACCGCGGCGCAGACCGCCGAGGCCATTGGCACCAGTCCCGGCGTGGTTCGAGTGATGCAGCATCGCGCGCTCAACAAGCTGCGCGCGGAGCTCGCGGCCGCAGCCTGAGGTCGGTAAAGGCGCTGATCGTGTCAGCCTTGTCGGGGAGTCAGGGTTTGATGCCGTGCGTGGCCAGCGCCACCCGCAGGTCTTCCTCGGCCTCCACGGAGGTCACGAACAACAGCTCGTCATCGCCCTCGAAGGGGTCGTCGGGCTGCGGCACGATCACTCGGCCGCCACGCAGAATCGTCACCAGGGCGGCGTCGCGCGGCAGGGTGAGCGTGCGGACCGGCTTGCCCGCCAAGGCGGTATCGCTGGGCAGGGTGATCTCGACCAGATTGGCTTGCCCCTGCCGCAGCGTCATCAACCGGACCAGATCGCCGACCGATACCGCCTCTTCCACCAGCGAGGCCAGCAGCCGCGGTGTCGACACCGCGACATCGATGCCCCAGGACGCGTCGAAGAGCCATTCGTTGCGCGGATCGTTGACCCGCGCCACCACCCGGCGCACGCCGAATTCGGTCTTGGCGAGCAGGCTGTGCACCAGATTCGCCTTATCGTCGCCGGTGGCGGCGATGACCACTTCGTAGGTCTGCAGACCGGCGTCCTCCAGTAGTGCGAGTTCGCACGCGTCGGCATGGACCCAGACGGCATCCGGGATGGCGGCGGGGTCGATGTGGTCGAGCTGGCGCTCGAGCAGCATCACCCGATGGCCGCCGCGCAATAGCTCCCTGGCTATCGATCGGCCGACGGCGCCGGCTCCGGCGATCGCCACTTTCATGTTCAGTCCTCGCTTGCTGGGGGCTTACCGGCCAAGGCGACGGCCTCGCCGACGGAGCCGGAGGTGGCTGCGACATAGACGATGTCGTCGGCTTGGACCACGGTCTTGCTCTCGGGGAGCAGGCCCTGACCGAACCGGATGATGAAGGCCACCCTGGCGCCCACATTGCTCTCCAGATCGCGCACGGTGCGCCCGTACCACTCCTCGTGCAGCGGCAACTGGGCTACCGCCACGGTGCCCGTCGGATCGCGCCAGGTGGTAGTGCCGCCGTCGCCGATCAGCGTGGTGAGGAAGCGGTCGGTGGTCCACGGCACGGTGGCGATGGTCGGGATGCCCAGGCGCTCGTAGACGGCGGCGCGTTTGGCATCGTAGATGCGCGCGACCACGCGCTGCACGCCGAACATTTCCCGGGCCACCCGCGCGGAGATGATGTTGGAGTTGTCGCCGGAGGAGACCGCGGCGAAGGCGTCGGCCCGCTCGATTCCCGCGCGGGTCAGCACATCCCGGTCGAAACCGACGCCGACCACCCGCTCGCCAGGAAAGTCTTCGCCGAGGCGCAGGAAGGCGCTGGGGTCCCGATCGATCACGGTGACCTCGTGGCCGACCCGGACCAGGGCGCGTGCCAGCGATGAGCCGACCCGTCCGCAACCCATGATCACTACGTACACCGCAACCTCGTTCCTGGAAACTGTGTTCAATTGGCGGCGCTCGCGGGCCCTACGTGGTTACGCAAGCTTCCTCCTCCGGCCCTGAGCTCACGCCGCAGGGCGTTCGGTTTGCTTACCTCGGCATCGAACCGTACCCGCCAGATGTTTCCATGGCCCAATTTCCCCTCCGCCCGTCAACCAAACATACGACGCGAACCGGCCGAGGGAGCGCTCCATCCTGCGGGGATCTATGCTCGCTCCAGTGTCCAAGTTGACGACGGCAGCCAAACGTGTGCTGCTGGGCAGGCCTTTCCGTAGCGATGCGCTGGGCCATACCCTGCTGCCGAAGCGAATCGCGCTTCCGGTGTTCGCCTCCGATGCGATGTCCTCGGTGGCCTACGCTCCGGAGGAAATCTTCCTCGTCCTTTCGGTGGCAGGTATTTCTGCCTACGTCTATGCGCCCTGGGTGGGTCTGGCCGTCGCATTCGTGATGGCGGTGGTGGTGGCCAGCTATCGGCAGAATGTGCACGCCTATCCCTCCGGCGGCGGTGACTACGAGGTCGCCACCACCAATCTCGGGCCCAATGCCGGGCTTACCGTCGGCAGTGCGCTGCTGGTCGATTATGTGCTCACGGTGGCGGTATCGATCTCCTCGGCGGCGTCGAATATCGGGTCGGCGATTCCGTTCGTCGCCACGCACAAGGTGTTGTTCGCGGTGGTCGCCATCGTGGTGCTGACATCGATCAATCTGCGCGGCATCCGGGAATCGGGTGTTGCCTTCGCGATTCCGACCTACGCCTTCATCGTCGGCATGTTCGCGATGCTCGGCTGGGGCCTGTTCCGCATCTTCGTACTCGGCGACGACCTGCGCGCCGAATCGGCCGGCTTCCAGCTCAATGCCGAGGACGAGCACCTATACGGACTCGCGTTCACATTCCTGATCGCGCGGGCGTTCTCCTCCGGCTGTGCCGCGCTGACCGGCGTGGAGGCGATCAGCAATGGCGTGCCCGCATTCCGGAAACCCAAGTCGCGCAATGCCGCGACCACGCTGCTGATGCTCGGCAGCATCGCGATCGCACTGCTGCTGGGCATTATCGTGCTGGCCCAGAAGATCGGGATCGTGTACGCGCACAACGAATCCGAGTTGATCGGCGCGCCCGCGGACTACCACCAGAAGACGCTGATCGCACAGCTGGCAGAGACCGTATTCCACGGCTTCCCGCTCGGCTTCTTCTTCATCACCACGGTGACCGCGCTGATCCTCGTGCTCGCGGCGAATACCGCGTTCAACGGCTTCCCGGTGCTGGGTTCGATTCTGGCGCAGGATCGTTACCTGCCGCGGCAGTTGCATACTCGCGGCGACCGGTTGGCGTTCAGCAACGGCATTCTGTTCCTCTCGGGCGCGGCCGTCGCATTCGTCGTGGTGTTCGGTGCCGAGGTGACCAAGCTCATCCAGCTCTACATCGTCGGGGTGTTCGTCTCGTTCGTGCTCAGCCAGACCGGCATGCTGCGACACTGGACCCGGCTGTTGCGCACCGAAACCGATCCCGCGCAGCGGGCGCGGATGAAGCGGTCCCGAGTGATCAACGCGATCGGGCTCAGCGCCACCGGGACGGTGCTGGTCATCGTGTTGATCACCAAGTTCTTCGCCGGTGCCTGGATCGCGATCTGCACCATGGTGTCGATCTTTATTGTGATGAAACTCATTCGGCGGCACTATGATTCGGTTTCCCGCGAACTCGATGAGCAGGAGTGGGACGGCGTGCTGCCGAGTCGGTCGCATTCGATTGTGCTGGTGTCCAAACTGCATCTGCCGACGCGCCGGGCGCTGGCCTACGCGCGCGCGACCCGCCCCGATACCTTGGAGGCGGTGACGGTGAACGTCGACGAGGCCGATACCAGGTCGCTGGTGCGGGAATGGGAGCGCAGCGATATCACGGTGCCGCTCAAGGTGATCGAATCGCCCTATCGCGAAATCACCAAGCCGGTATTGGATTACGTCAAGCGGGTGCGGCGCGATTCGCCGCGCGATGTGGTGACCGTATTCATTCCGGAATACGTTGTCGGACACTGGTGGGAGCAGATTCTGCACAACCAGAGCGCGTTGCGGCTCAAGGGCCGATTGCTGTTCGAGCCCGGAGTCATGGTGACGAGTGTGCCGTGGCAGTTGACGTCGTCCGCGAAGGCCAGGCAGGCGGGCGTGGTGAACGCCCCGGGTGCGGTGCGGCGTGGGTACGAGGACCGAGGGTGACCGACTGGCGTTCGAACACCTTCGAGGTCCGGCTCGGACCACCCGGGCACGGCGGGTTCTGTGTCGCCCGGCACGAGGGCCGGGTTGTGTTCGTACGACACGGGCTGCCTGATGAACTGGTTCGAGTGCGGGTCACCGAGGATCGCGGGGGTTCGTTCTGCCGGGCCGATGTGATCGAGATTCTGCAGGCATCCCCGGATCGCGTCCCCGCTACCTGCCCCGTCTCCGGTCCCGGTGGCGCGGGCTGCTGCGATTTTTCCTTCGCCACCCCCGCCGCGCAGCGGGCGCTGAAGGCGGCGGTGGTCGCGGAGCAGTTGCGCCGCATCGCCGGAATCGAACGCGATATCACCGTGGAGCCGATCGCCGGATATACGGCCGACGCCACCGGCGGTTGGCGCAGCCGCGTCCGGCTGGCCGTCGACGCCGCGGGCCGAGCCGGAGTGCACGGGTATCGCAGTACCGAGGTGATCGCCGATCTGCGCTGCCCCCAACCGGTTTCGGGCGCGATGGACGGTATCGCGGACCGAATGTGGACGCCCGGTGCGGATCTGGTGGTCGCGGTGGACGGCGACGGGATGCGGCACATCGTCGAGTTGGCTCCGTCGGCGGTTGCGGGACCAGCTGAGCATGGGGGTGAACGGCCCTCGGCGCGCGGTGAGGATCGGCGTGGCAGGCGGGAGACAGATCGGCGCGCGGGGAAACGTCGTACCGCCGAGCGGGGACCTGGGCCGCGTGCCGGTGCACGTGGACTCGGCGACGAACGGCGGCGGGCGGCGGCGCGGCGGGCGGCGACGCATGCGGCCCGGGACGAGTGGGTGATGGGAGGTAGCGGTCGGACGGTCGAATACGTGGCCGGGCGTCGGTGGGAGCTGGCGGCGACCGGGTTCTGGCAGGCGCATCGTGGTGCGGCGCAATGTTATTCGGATGTGGTCGCCGGGTGGGCCGGGCTCGGTCCCGGGGAGCGGGCGTGGGATCTGTACAGCGGCGTCGGGGTTTTCGCGGCCCGGTTGGCCGGACAGGTCGGTCGGACCGGTTCGGTGCTCGCGGTGGAATCGACGCGGTCCGCGGTCGCCGACGGCAATGCCGCGCTGCGCGATCTGTCCTGGTTGGACCTGCGCGCCCAGCGCGTCGAACACTGGCTGGCCGAACATGCCAGCAGCGCCGCCCCGGAGGTGGTCGTCCTGGATCCACCTCGCGCGGGCGCGGGCAAGGAGGTCGTCACCGCCGTGACCACCAGCGGCCCGTCGCGCATCATCCACATCGGTTGCGATCCGGCCTCATTCGCCCGCGACCTCGGCCTCTACCAATCGGCGGGCTACCACCTCGCCGATCTGCGCGCCTTCGATGCGTTCCCCGCCACCCATCATGTCGAATGCCTCGCCCTATTGGAGCGTTGAGACCTGTAACGCGCGCGGCTTAGAGTCGCACCATGACCGTGTACGTCGTCGCACAGCTGACGTTCACCGATCGCGCCGCCTACGATCGCTACCGTGCACGCTTCCTCGAGGTGTTCACCCGCTACTCCGGCACCCTGCTTGCCTCCGACGAATCCCCGCAGGTGATCGAGGGCGATTCGGATCGCGAGAAGGTCGTGCTGATGTCGTTCCCGGACGAGCCGTCGTTTCGTGAGTGGGCGGATTCCCCTGAGTACCAGGAGATCTCGAAGGACCGACATGCGGGCTCGGATACGGTGACGCTGCTGGTCAAGGGCATCGATCGGCGCTCGTGAAGGTCAGTCTTCGTACACCGGTGGCCGACGGTCGCGCCGCGCCCGGATGGCCTCGTCGAAATTCTCGGTGGTGAGGCGGACATAGAGCTGGGACATGCCCTCGTGCTGCATATGGGATTCGAAACCGCCTGCCTCCATACCGCTCCACAGCATGCGTTTGGTGAGCTCGGTGCCGACCCGGCTGAAACTGATGATCCGCTCGGCCAGGTCATAGCAGGTGTCGAGAAGTTCGGCGGTGGGCACGACGCGCGAGACGAGACCGATGCGTTCGGCCTCGACCGCGTCGACATCTCGCCCGGACAGCATGATTTCGAAGGCACGGGATGCGCCGATAGCGCGCGGCAGCAGATAGCTGATGCCCAATTCCGCTGAGGTGAGGCCGTTATTGATGCCCGCCGCACGAAAGTAGGCGTCCTCGCCCGCGATTCGGATATCGGCGGCGACGCTGAGACAGAATCCGCCGCCGATCGCCGCGCCGTTGATCGCGCCGATGACCGGTTGGTTCATTCGTCGCAGCGTGATCATCACATCGTTGAGCAGATCCATCGAGCGCCGCGCGACGCTCGTCTTGGTCAGGCCCTCGGTATTGGGAATCCGGCCCGCGTTCTGCAGATCCGCGCCGGAGCAGAAGCCGTCGCCCGCGCCGGTGAGCACCACGACTCGTACCTCGTTATCGGCGCTGACCGCTTCGAGGGCCTCGCGCAGCGGGATCATCACATCGAAGGCCATCGCGTTCATCCGTTCCGGCCGGTTGAGTGTGACCAGCGCGACCTGCGGTCGCGGTTTCTCGATGAGCACGAACGACATGCGGGACCCCTAATCAGACGCGATGAGGTCCTCACTATACCCAAGCAAGCGTTAGGTTAGCTGCAATCAGTCGAGCTGCCAGGTCGCGCGGATGGTCGCCGAGATTTCGGATTCGCCGAGTTCGACCGGAACGGGAGCGCCGCCGTACGACTCGTTCATCGGGGCCGACATGGCCATGAGTCGGGGTGTGGTGGGCGGGGTAGCGGTGGCGTTCTCGGTGATTTCGAGAACCGCGCCGAGGCTGCGCCGTGCGCGGCCCGCATACTGCTCGGCCTTGGCGAGCGCGTTGTCCCATGCGGCATCGCGGGCCCGGATGAGCAGGTTCTCCTGATCGGCGAAACCGAGATTGAGGCCGCCGAGACGGACATCGTCACCACCGGCCTCGACACAGTTGGCGATGATCGTGGCGGGGCCCGGATCAGCCGTTTCGCCGATTTCACGCAGCACGACGGTGAGGTCGGTGGTCGCGACGTAACCGGTGATCTTGGAGCCGCCGCCTTCGAGCCAGACGGTTTCGGTGCGCACCGACAGTCCGCTGGTGGCGATATCGGTGCCGGGAACGCCATCGGAGCGCAGTGAATCGGTGACGGCGGCGACGCGCTCGCCGGCCTGGCCGTAGGCGAGCGCGACCTTGCTGGCCCGGGTCTCGATGGAGATCGTGACGCGCATCAGATCCGCAGTAGCGCGGGCGCTGCCGGATCCGAAGGTGGTGACCATGCCAGCGGTGTCGTCGGACTTCTTCTTGCTCACGGCGCTCTCCTGACTTCCTCGGTTGCAGATGCAACGGTCGATGCTTCGGAAATGTCCCTCGGGACGGGTGAAACCGGTCGATAGCCGCCGCCGCGCACGGCGCTCGCGCGTACCGCCGCATCCATCTGCGCATACGCACCCGCGGCGAGGCGCTCGAGCACAGCGAGTTCCAGTTGCGGTGCCTGCTGGGTGAGCACGTCGAATCGTTCCGGCAGACACGCACAGAGTCGGGGCAGTACCGGAACGTGGTGTGGCGGCTCATCACCGGCGAGTGTGACACCGGCCACCGACAGCAACGGCGAACCCCGGGTGACCGACTGTGCCACACGATTCCGTCCCGCGTCCTCGGATACGCTCTAAGGTGACAGGCGAACTCGTCCGCCCGAGCGTGTCTGCGGATGGGCTGGCGATTCGTGTGGAGGCTCACACTTCCGCGCGAAGTCGGCTGGTGGCGGGGCAATGTCGTGCGGAGCCACTGGCGCGGCTCCGTAGACTGATCGGATCAGATGCGCTTTCCGGAGGGAGCGAGTTCAGGTGGGAGTGCTTTCCCGGGTCGATACGCCCGAAGACCTGCGACGGCTAGCCGTTGCCGAATTGGGTGAACTGGCAGAGGAGATTCGCCAGTTCCTGGTGCAGAAGGTCGCCGTCACCGGCGGGCACCTCGGCCCCAATCTCGGCGTGGTCGAGCTGACGATCGCACTACACCGGATCTTCGACTCGCCGGCCGATCCGTTGATCTTCGACACCGGGCATCAGGCCTACGTGCACAAGATCCTGACCGGTCGCAAGGATCAGTTCGACACGCTGCGCAAGCAGGGTGGGTTGTCCGGCTACCCGAGCCGGTCCGAGAGCGCCCACGACTGGGTCGAGTCCTCGCACGCCTCGGCCTCGCTGTCCTATGCCGACGGTCTGGCGAAGGCCTTCGCGCTGACCGGGCAGAACCGGCATGTGGTCGCGGTGGTCGGCGACGGCGCGCTCACCGGAGGTATGTGCTGGGAGGCGCTGAACAATATCGCCGCCGCACCGGACCGGCCCGTCGTCGTGGTGGTCAACGACAACGGGCGCTCCTACGCCCCGACCATCGGCGGTCTCGCCGACCGGTTGACCGCGCTGCGCACCCAGCCCGCCTATGAGCACGCGTTGGATGCGGGTAAGCGGATCCTCAAGAGCATTCCGCGCGTCGGTGAATCCGCGTACTCGATGGTGCATGCGGTGAAGGCCGGGATCAAGGATGCGGTGAGCCCGCAGGAGCTGTTCAGTGATCTCGGGCTGAAGTATGTCGGACCGGTGGACGGTCACGACACCGTCGCGTTGGAGGCGGCGCTGCGTCGGGCGAAGGATTTCGGCGGGCCCGTGGTCGTGCATGTGGTGACGCAGAAGGGGCGCGGCTACTCGCACGCCGAGAACCACGTCGCCGATCAGATGCACGCCTGCGATCCGATCGACCCGCTGACCGGACGCCCGCTGGGCGGCCCGAAGGCGCTCGGGTGGACGTCGGTGTTCTCGGAGGAGCTGATCGCGCAGGCGGAGAAGCGCGACGATATCGTCGCGATCACCGCGGCCATGCCCGGACCGACCGGTCTAGCGGCATTCGGGGAGCGCTTCCCGGAACGGATGTTCGATGTCGGCATCGCCGAACAGCACGCGATGGCCTCGGCGGCCGGACTCGCTCTCGGTGGCATGCATCCGGTGGTGGCGATCTACTCGACATTCCTCAACCGTGCGTTCGACCAGTTGCTGATGGATGTCGCGCTGCTGAAGCAGCCGGTTACCGTGGTGCTCGATCGTGCCGGGATCACCGGTCCGGACGGTGCCTCGCACAATGGTATGTGGGATCTGTCGGTGCTCGGCATCATTCCCGGCATGCGCGTCGCGGCCCCGCGTGATGCGGCGACGTTGCGTGAGGAGTTGGCCGAGGCGCTCGCGGTGAGCGACGGGCCGACCGCCATCCGCTTCCCGAAGGGCAGTGTGGCCGAGGATATTTCGGCCGTCGAGCGGCTCGATGGGGTCGATGTGCTGCGGCTGCCCGAGCGCGAGGGCGGCTCTGCTCGAGCTCAGCGCGGCGATGTGCTGCTGGTCGCGGTCGGGCCCTTCGCGTCGACCGCGGTCGCGATCGCGGATTTATTGGAACCGGAAGGTATTTCGGTCACTGTCATCGATCCGCGTTGGGTGCTGCCGGTTTCCGATACCGTCGTCAAGCTCGCCGAAAACTACCGTCTCGTGGTGACTTTGGAAGACGGCGGACTGCACGGCGGGATCGGGTCCACCGTTTCCGCTCGGTTGCGCGGTGCGGGTTTGGATGTGCCTACCCGTGATCTCGGTGTGCCGCAGCACTTCCTCGACCATGCGTCGCGCAATGAGGTGCACGAGGAGCTCGGTCTGACGGCTCCCGATATCGCCCGCCGCATCTCGGGCTGGCTCGACGCACGCTGAGCGCGCACGCCGCCCGGGGCCTGGGGCCGGGCGGCATGATTCGGTGCTTCGGCTGGTGATTGCGGGATCGCACGACGGGTCCTCGGTGCCGTTCCGTTTCGGCACGCTCTGGTCGCCATTTCATCGGCGATTGTCTGTCTGCGTCTGTGCGCGGGCGACTAACGCGTGGCGTTACGGCGATGGGATGCACGGACTTTCACGCGATTGCCGCAGACGTCCATGGAGCACCAGGTACGGCCGCGGTTGCGGGAATGGTCGTAGAAGGCCCAGCGGCAGCTCGGTTCTCGGCAGGTCTTGAGGCGTGACCAGGTGCCCGCCGCGACGGCGGTGGCGACGTCGGCGAGCAGGGTGGTCAGGGCGTGGTCGACCACGTCGTCGGTGTTGGGGACGAGGCGGGGTGGGGTGCTGGTCACGTCCAAACTCAGCGGTAGCGTCGCGGTGAGGGCGGCCAGTTCGGCGCGGGCCCTCGGGTTCAGGCCGTCCGGGCGCGGGCTGGTGACAGGTTCGGCATTGTTCGTGGCGAGCAGGGCACGCAGCCCCTCGCGGACACGGACGGCTCGCTCTTGTGCGGCCGTGTCGGCCGCGCCTATTGGCAGCAATTCGTGGGCGTGTAGCCAACTCGTCAATTCTTCGGGTGTCCCGATGGTGTCGCCGTCCGCGCGGCGGGTGTTGACGAATTCCACCAGACGAGCGAGCGCCGCAGGTGCGGCATCGACCATGTCGGACATGAAATCCATAATAACCGTCCATTGACGATGGCTAGTTACATAACTACCGTTTATCGAACAGTAGTTATCCGAGCGGGACTCCGCTCCGGCACAGGAGGATCAGTCATGGGATCGGTCGAGCGGGAGATCATCGTCGAGGCGCCTGCGGAGGAGTTGTGGAAGATCATCGGCGACTTCGCACAGGGCCCGATCCGAATGGCGCCCGGCTTCGTCACCGACAGCACCCTCGATGATCCGGACCTGCGCGTCGTCACCTTCGCGAACGGCACGGTGCTGCACGAACGGTTCATCGCACTCGACGAAACCGAACGCCGGATCGTGTTCTCCATCGTCGGCGGGAGCGTCACCCCGGCGCACGACAACTCGTCCATGCAGGTTTTCCCGCACGCCGACGGCAGCCGCTTCGTCTGGATCCACGACACCCTGCCGCACGAACTCGCCGACGCATTCGGGGCGTCCATGGAGCACGGCCTGCAGGTCTTCAAGCAGACCGTCGAGACTGCCGCCTCGACCTCGTCCTGAGAGCAGAGTTCGGTCGCCGCTCAGCCCGGGCGATCGACGTGTAGAGGAGCGCCGCGCGCGCCTGGAGCGCACGCCTGGGGGGTAATCCTTCGACTCGCGCGTCGACGACGCTCCGCGTGCACCGGGCGACGCGGCGTTCGAGGTGAGGGACACGGGCGTTGTCAGCGCCTGGCGAGCTGAATCGCCTCGATGATGGCCCGCCACCAACTAAGTCGTTGGCCTACTCGGGGGTCGGGGTAAGGGCGGCGGCGAGCCGGGGGACTGCGAGCTCGCGCTGCCAAGGCCGGGCGCCGCCCGACTTGAGGAACCCGTCGATCGCAGCGGATAGGTCGTCCGGATCGCCGACACGGTCGTAATCGGGGAGTCCGTCCCAGCACAAGCGGCGCACCAGGTCGGGGGAGACCAGATTTTCGACTGGAATCGCGTACTCGGTGGACAGTTCACCCATTGCCGCGCGCGCTCGAAGCAGTCGTGCGGCGGCGGCCGGATCGCGGCGCTCCCATCGGTTGACCGGCGGCGGACCCTCGAACGGTTGGGTCAGGGGTGGTAGATCGGTGTCGGGAAGGGTGCGGCCGCGGTCGACGGCGGCGAGCCAGTCGCGGGAATAGCGGCGTTGGCGTGGTCCGCCGAAGACCGGCAGGGTGCGCAGTTGGGCGATGGTGCGCGGTTCGGCATTCGCGGCGGCGATGATCGCGGCATCCGGGAGAATGCGGGCGGGTGCGACATCGCGGGTACGCGCGAGGGTATCCCTGGTGGTCCACAGTTCGCGCACAATGGCCAGTTGGCGGGTGCGGCGCAGGGTGTGGATGCCGGAGGTGCGCCGCCAGCGGTCGGCCTTGGGCGTGCCGGGTTCGGTGATCCGGACGTGTTCGAATTCCTGTGTGGCCCAGTCGGTCTTGTGCTGGGCCTCGAGCGAGGCGGCCACCTCGTCGCGCAGCTCGAGCAGCAATTCGACATCGAGTGCCGCGTAGTTCAGCCAATCGTCGGGCAGCGGCCGGGTCGACCAGTCGGCCGCGCCGTGACCCTTGCGCAGCGCCCGGCCGAGCAGTCGCTCCACCATGGCCGCCAGTCCGACGCGCTCGAATCCGGCCAGCCTGCCCCCCAATTCGGTGTCGAACAGGCGCGCGGGCCGCAGACCGAGTTCGGCGAGCCCGGGCAGATCCTGGTCCGCCGAATGCAGTACCCATTCCAGATCGTTGATCGCGGCAGCCAGCGGTTCGAGCGCGTCGGTGACCGGAATCGGATCGATCAGGAAGGTGCCCGCACCCGCCCGCCGCAATTGGATCAGGTATGCGCGCGCCGAATACCGGAAACCGGAGGCGCGTTCGGCATCGACGGCCAGCGGACCGGTCCCCGCTGCGAGCCGCGCGGCGGCATCGGCGACCTCATCGGCGGTGACGAGCACGGGCGGTACACCGTCAGCTGGCATGAGCAGCGGCTCTGCCGTGCTTTCTGGTGGCGTGTTGCTTTGCTCGGACTCGTCTGCTAACGACATAAACCTGAACTTTACGTGGCGATCAGGTGTGGTCGTTGCTGGTATACGACTCCGGTCGCAGATGAGTGATTCCGGCGGGCGGCAAACCGGCCGCGTAGGCCAGCACTTCGCAGAAGCCTTCCACATGCGGACGCATATCGGTGGTCATCGCGGTCCAGGAGGCGCGCAGCTCCAACTGGTGTGCGCGCGGGGGTCCGGCGATATCGCCGTAGCGCACCGAACTGGTGGAGGTGACGGTACCGCCGAGCGCGGTGAACGGCTCACCGCGGGTTTCGAGCGCGTCGACCAGCCAGCTCCAGGCGACCTCCGGCAGCAGTGGGTCGGTGGCCAATGCGGCATCGATATCGGCCTGGATGTAGGCGACCAAGCGGAAGATGCCGTGCCAGGCCTCGGCGCCATCGGGATCGTGCAGCAGGATCAGCCTGCCGAAGGCATCGCCCTCGGAATCGACCGGCACCACATTCGTTTCGGGGTGTTTGACTTCCGCGCCTAGTGCGTAGGAAAACGGTGCCAGGCGTTGTGGCGGTCGGATCGGTGCCAGCTCGATTCGAGGATGCACGGTTGCGGTGCCCATCGCATCGACCGCGGCGCGAAATTGAGCTGGCTCGCCGTTGGGTCCTTCGGTCGGTGCGGCTCCGTCGCGGAAGTCGAGCGGTGTCACGGAAGCGACGGTAGACCTTGCGTGCCCGGCGCAGTCGGAGGCGCGCCGCTAGATGGCCTTGCGGGCCGCATACGATAGGCGGTGATGAGCACTCATACCCGTCGCCGGTTGACCGATGCCCCGTTCCTGGCCGCCGCCACCGGCGCCGCACCGAGCCGTCGTCCGGTGTGGTTCATGCGGCAGGCCGGACGGTCGCTGCCCGAGTACCGCGAACTGCGCAAGGGCATCGGCATGCTGGAGTCGTGCTTCGATCCGGAGCTGGTGTGTGAGATCACCATGCAGCCGATCCGGCGCCACGGTGTCGATGCGGCGATCTTGTTCTCCGACATCGTCGTTCCGCTGAAGGCCGCCGGTATCGATCTCGATATCGTGGCTGGCGTCGGACCGGTGATCGCCGCGCCGGTGCGCACCATCGCGGATGTGCTCGCACTGCCGCGGCTGCGGCCCGAAGAGGTGGGCGCCGTGACCGACGGGGTGCGGCTGCTGACCGACGCGCTCGGCGACACGCCGCTGATCGGATTCGCCGGTGCGCCGTTCACGCTCGCGTCGTATCTGGTCGAGGGTGGGCCGAGTAAGAACCACGAGCGCACCAAGGCGATGATGCACGCCGACCCGGCGACCTGGCACGAGTTGCTCGGCGTTCTCACCGATATCACCATCGCCTTCCTGCAGGCGCAGTTGGCCGCCGGTGTGGACGCGGTGCAATTGTTCGATTCCTGGGCCGGTGCGCTCTCGCTGGCCGACTATCGCGAATTTGTGCTGCCGCATTCGGAGCGGGTGTTCGCGGAGGTCGCCGAGGCCGGTGTCCCGCGGATCCACTTCGGGGTCGGGACCGGTGAGTTGCTCGGTGCGATGGGGGAGGCGGGCGCCGATGTCGTCGGCGTCGATTGGCGGGTGCCGCTGACCGAGGCGGTGCGCCGGGTTGGACCCGGAAAAGCGTTGCAGGGCAACCTGGATCCCGCCGTGCTATTCGCCGGATCCGCCGCCGTCGAGGCTGAAGCGCGGCGCATAGCGCACGAGGCGGACGAGGCGATCACCATGGGTGCGGCGGGTCACATCTTCAACCTCGGACACGGTGTGCTGCCCGATACCGATCCGGGCGTGCTGAGCGCCCTGGTGCAACTCGTCCACGAGCTGTGACCGACCGGTCGGCCTGTGCCGCTGGGTAGGAGTCCGGTGGTCGAGAAGATCGCGGGTCGGGTCGCCGTTCTCGCGCCGCGACTCGGTTCGACCCGCCTGGTAGCGGTGGACGGGCCGGCTGGAGCTGGAAAGTCAACGTTCGCAGCGTCTTTGGCGGCACTGTGCGATGCCCAGGTGGTACACGCCGACGACTTCGCGGCCGGAAACAACGAACTCCCCTGGTGGCCGCGGCTCGAACAGCAGGTGCTGGTGCCGATCGCCCAGGGCCGAGTCGGTCGATATCAGCGATACGACTGGAACAAGCGGGATTTGGCCGAATGGCACGATGTCAGGCCCGGGGGAGTGCTCATTCTCGAAGGTGTCTCCTCGGCTCGCGCTGTCGTCCGCGATCGGCTATCGCTCGCGGTATGGATCGACACCCCGCGCGCGGTGCGCCTGGCGCGCGGTCTCGAACGCGACGGCGCGCACACCCTGCCCTTGTGGGAGCAGTGGATGGCCGCCGAAGACGCCCATTTCGCCACCGAACACACACGCGACCATGTGGACCTGATCATCCCCGGTGCGCCTTGACCCCCCGTAAACGAATGACGTAACGGACGCGTCGCGCGGACAGCGCCTTATGTGCGGCCGTAAATGGCTGTGCAACAGTGCAATTCCGGAGGTTGGCTAGGGCTTGCGCTGTCCGATCACCACGTCGAGCAGGGCGGCGGCTTCGATGGCGAGCATGTCGACGGCATCGCCGTGTCCGGCGAGTTTGCGCAGCAGCGCCTGTTGGAATAAACCGTCGAAGATGGCGTAGGCCGTGGCGGAGGGGACCAGGAGCGGTCGACCCGACAGTTCGGCGAAGCGGTCGACGACGTTGCGGATCATCTCCTCGCGATGGCCGTCGATTTCGAGCACGTCATCGCGGAAGGACTCCTCGAACAGACTCTGGTTGCGCAAGTCGTACCAGAGCCGGTGCAGTAGCGCGTCGGCGTCCAGCGTGGCCGCCATCGCGGCGCCGAAGTCGTGCCGGAGCTGCTCGGCCGTTGTCGCGGCGGCGACGATGTCGTCGTAACGGGTGACGCACACCTGCTCGTACTGCCGCACCGCGTGGGTGATCAGTTCGACCTTGTCGTTGAAGTAGTAGTGCAGCACCCCGTGGGTGAACTCGGATTTCTGCGCGATCTCGCGCAGGCTGGTCCGGGCGTAGCCGAGTTCGGCGAGGGTATGCAGCGCGGCGGCGGCCAGCTGTGCGCGCCGCTCGCCGAACTTGTCGACCTGCCGGCGCGCGATGCGAGCCCGCCTGGACTCGACGATTTCGGTCATCGTGGCTTCTCTCCGTCACCGCTCATGTGAATTCGCCCAGTGTATCGCGGTATCGGGAACGGGCGACCAGCTGGTTTGACGGTCGTGCAAGAAAAGCTTGACGACTGTCAAAAAAATTCTTGACGGTTGTCAAGGATGGGCGCACACTGTGATCCACGTCGCATCCGATCAGTCGAATGCGAAAGCCGAATGGACGATCTCGAGGAAGAGGTGGGCGGATGAGTGGGTACGACCTGACCGGGCGCACGGCCCTGGTAACCGGTGGTGCGCGAGGGCTCGGCGCGGGTATGGCCGAGGCGCTGGCCCGCGCCGGAGCGGCGGTCGCGATCGGCGATGTGCGCGAGGATCTGGGCAAAGACACGGTTGAGGCGTTGCGGGCCAGCGGCGCGACGGCTGAATTCGTGCCGCTCGATATCACCGACGACGCGCACTGGGCCCAGGCGGTCACCGATACCGTCGCCACGCTCGGCGGTCTGGACATCGTGGTGAACAACGCCGGTGTCGAAATCACCAGCCTCATAGTCGATCTCGACCCGGAAGAAGTGCGCCGGATGCTCGAGGTGAATGTGCTCGGCACCGCGCTGGGCATCAAGCACGCGTTGCGCGCGATGCGCCCCGGCGGCGCGGCGGGCCGCGGCGGCGCCATCGTGAATATCGCCTCGGTCGCCGCGACCATCGCCTTTCCCGGCATATCGGTGTACTCGGCGACCAAGTCCGCAGTGGATCGGCTCACCAGGGTCGCGGCGATGGAGTCCGGGAAACTCGGCTACGGCGTGCGCGTGAACTGCGTGTACCCGGGACTCGTGCCGACCGAGATGGGTGCCCGGCTGGCCGACGATGTCGCTCGGATCGGCTTGTTCCCCAGTGCCGAAGCGGCTGTCGGCGCGGTCATCGAACAGACACCGCAGGGGCGGCTGGGCGAGGTCACCGATATGGCCGACGCGGTGGTGTTCCTCGCCTCCGATGCCGCGCGCTTCATCACCGGTGCTGGTCTGCCGGTCGATGGCGGCATGGGCATGTGAGCACCGATGACAACGAAAGGTTCGAGATCCCATGAGCACCGATAAGCCCGTCGTCGTCTACGGCGCATCCGGATACACCGGCCGACTGGTCTGTGAGTACCTCCGCGAATTCAATATTCCGTTCGTTGCCGCGGGCCGGGACAAGACCCGGCTGCAGGAGGCGATCGACAAGATTCCCGGCATCGACACCGTGGCGCATGAGGTTGTCGAGGTCGCGCACGAGGTCGCACCCTTGAGCGAGCTGTTTCGTGGCGCCGCGGTTGTCTGCAATACCGTCGGGCCGTTCGCGCAGTACGGCCACGAGGTGGTGCAGGCCTGCGTGGCCGCGGGGACCCACTACCTCGACACCACCGGCGAACAGGATTGGCTGATCGACTGCGATGAGCAATACGGCGCCGAGATGGCCGCGCGAGGGCTGCTGCTCGCGCCGGGCGTCGCGCAGATGTACACCACCGGTGAGATCGCCGCGAACATCTGCTTGGAAACACCCGGTCTGGACACCCTCGATATCCAGGTCTTCTGGAAGGGATTCCCGACGGTCGCGTCCACGAAGACGATCCTGGTCAATGCCGCACTGTCCAAGGCCTACTACCTCGAACAGAACCAGTATGTGGAGTGGCCCGCGGACGGTGGACTCTACGATGTGGTCGTGCCCGGTCAGCATGAGATCGGGCTCGCATTGCCCTGGGGCGGCACCTCCCATCCGGTGTGGTTCAAACGCGATCCGCGGGTCGCGAATGTGAAGGTGCTCGGCGGTGTATTCAATCGGCCGTTGATGCAGGGCGTGCCGCAGATCGTGCAGGCGGTCGTCGAACAGGTAAAAGACCTTCCGGTGCAGGAGAAATACCGTGTCCTTGCCGAACAGGCCGCACTGGTTCGCGACGAGATGCCGCCGCGGGAGAATCCGCGCATCAACACCTCGCTCGATTCCGTGCACGCGTCCGGACCGCTGGGGCGTGCCCACTGCGTGATCCACGGGAATTGCAACTACAAGCAGACCGGTGTGCTGCAGGCGTTCGCCGCGAACGCGCTGCTGCAGACCGCACCGATGCGAACCGGGTTCGCATCGGCGTGCCAGGCCTTCGGCCATCGGGAGCTGTTGGGGGTGCTGCGCGGTTTCGGGCTGGTCGGTGAACCGGTACTGAACGTGCACCGCTGATCAGGGCCTCGGGCCGCGGGGGAATTTGCCCCCCGTGGCCCGAATTAGCCATTTCCACAACAGCTTCCATAGAGGATTGCCGTGCGTTTGACCGACTATCTCGACAAGGGCGCCTCGCTCGGCGCCACTGCGCCCTGCCTGACCATGAACGGGCACACGTTGACCTATGCGCAGGTGCAACAGTTGTCGTGGCGCATCGCCCGGGCACTGGCGCGATCCGGTATCCGGCCCGGTGAACGGGTCGCGATCCTGTCAGCGAACGACACACTGGCCTTCGCCTGCGTTTTCGGCATCGCGCGCGCCGGTGCGGTGTGGTGTCCGATCAATCCGCGCAACGAGGCGGCGGAGAATCACGAACTGCTCGACCTCTTCGACTGCACCTGCCTGATATTCCAATCCGCCTTCGCGCCACTGGTATCCGCCGTCGCACCGCGCCTACCCGGGCTGCGGACACTGGTCTGTTTGGACGGAAATGCCTCCGACGCATCATCTTTCGACGACTGGGTGCGGGAATGTCCTGATGATCCGTGGCAGGTCGAGCCGCTCGATGAACTCGCCATGCTTGTCGGCACCGGTGGCACGACCGGACGGCCGAAGGGGGTCCGGCTCACCGGCCACAATATCGAGACGATGACCGCACTGACCCTGATGAGTTATCCGTTCGAACCCCGGCCCCGCTACCTGGCACTGGCACCCCTGACCCACGCGGCGGGCGTGCTGTGCTTTCCGATCCTGACCCTCGGCGGTGAGATCGTGGTGATGCCCGCCCCAGATCTCGGTGAATTCCTCACACTGATCGAACGACACCGGATCACCCACACCTTCCTGCCTCCGACACTCATCTACATGCTGCTGGATCATCCGGCTCTGTCGGAAGCCGATCTCGGCTCGCTGCAGTGTCTTTGGTACGGCGCTGCGCCGATGTCGACCGCCCGGCTGGCGGCGGCGCTGGATCGGATCGGACCGGTCATGGGGCAGCTGTTCGGGCAGTCCGAAGCGCCCATGATGGTTGCCACGCTGGCGCCGAAAGAACACTTCCGTCCCGACGGCTCGATCGCCACCGAACGACTGTCATCGGCCGGACGGCCGACCCCGCTCACCCAGGTGGCCATCATGGCCGCCGATGGTCAGCTGCTTGCCGCGGGGGAGCGCGGCGAAATCGTGGTCAGGGGTCCGCTGGTAATGGCCGGGTACCACAAGAATCCGGATGCGACCGCCGAGGTGTCGCGGTACGACTGGCATCACACTGGGGACATCGGCTACCTCGATGCCGACAACTACCTCTATATCGTCGACCGCGCCAAAGACATGATCATCACCGGGGGATTCAATGTGTACTCCGCCGAGGTCGAGCAGGCGCTGCTGACTCATCCAGCGGTCCAGGACTGCGCGGTTATCGGACTTCCGGACGATAAGTGGGGCGAGCGGGTCACCGCCGTCGTGCAATTGCATCTCGGCCATACCGTGACCGTCGAAGAACTGCGCGAGCACACCAAGGCGCGCCTCGGTGGGGTGAAAACTCCTAAACAGGTGGAGATCTGGCCCGATCTGCCGCGCTCGAAAATCGGCAAGGTGCTCAAGCCGGAGATCCGGGCGCAGCTGCGCGGCGACCGTTGAAAACACCCCTCCTGGGTCCCGACCGTGTGCGCGGTCACGAAGGTGAGGGGTGTGGACGGTGCGAATCCGCGGAAGGGCTACGGTCGCGACATGAGAATCGCGGTGGTCGGTGGCGGGATCAGCGGACTTGTCGCGGCGTACCGATTACGGGGGCTGCTGGGGGCGCAGGCGGAGATCGTGGTCATCGATCGGGGCGCGCGATTGGGTGGCATTCTCTATACCGGCGAATTGGCCGGGGAGCCTTTGGATCTCGGGGCCGAGGCGTTCGTCGGGCGGCGGCCGGAGATGCCCGCATTGCTGCGCGAGCTCGGTCTGGAGTCGCAGTTGGTGGTGCCCGCGGGGCTGCGTCCGCTGGTCTGGGCGCAGGGGAGCGCGCATCCGCTGCCGGAACGCACACTGATGGGCATTCCGTCGGATGCCGAGTCGATGCGCGGGTTGGTCGATGCCGAGACGCTCGAGCGGATCGATGCGGAGGCGCGCCGGCCGCTGGCCTGGTACCCGGACGCCGATATCGACGTCTACAGCCTGGTCGCCGACCGGTTCGGTGCGCAGGTCGCCGAACGCAGCGTCGATCCGCTGCTCGGTGGCGTCTATGCGGGCAGTTCGCGGTCCATCGGGGTGCGCGCCGCACTGCCGACCCTGGCCGCCGCACTCGACGATGGTGCGTCGAGCCTCACTCAGGCGGTGGCCGCCGCCATGCCGCCGCCCTCGAACGCGCCGGTTTTCGGCGGCCTTCGCGACGGCTATCGGGTGCTCCTCGACGCGTTGGCCACCAAGTCCGAGGCGAAATTCGTCACCGCGACCTCGGCCAGCCATCTGATCCGCGCGACCCACGGCTGGGTACTGGAACCGATCGGCGCGGTCGACGCGGTGGTGCTCGCTACCCCCGCTCCGGTGACCGCGAACCTGCTGCGCCCCTTCGCGCCCGGCGCCGCAGCAGCTGCCGCGGGTGTCGAGCTGTCCTCGTCCGTCGTTGTGGCCCTTGCCCTCCCACGTGACACCGCGCTGCCGCAGAACTCCGGCGTTCTGGTCGCCACCGGAGAACCCTTGCGTGCCAAGGCCTTCACATTGTCGAGCCGTAAGTGGACCCACCTCGCTGAACGCGAAACCGCCGCCGTCCGAGCCTCATTCGGCAAATTCGGCGACGACTCCTCCCAGACCTGGTCCGACGCCGACCTGATCGCAGCCGCCACCGAAGACCTCGCCACCGTCACCGGGGCCGCCATCGAACCGATCTCCGCCGTGGTGCAACGCTGGCCGGGCGGCCTCGCCCAATACGCTCCCGGCCACCTCGACCGCATAGCCGAAATCGAATCCACCACAGCCGATTTCGATGGCCTCGCGATAGCAGGCGCCTACCTCCACGGCGTCGGCGTCCCTGCCTGCGTAGCCTCCGGCACCGCCGCCGCCCATCGCATAGCCACCACTTTGACCCATACCACCAGACCCTGATCGGGTCCCGCGACACCGCGAATTGCCGCCACGCGATAGCAATGACGGATACCGGAATGTAGACCGGTGTGGCCGGCCGGGATAGCCGACCATGTGATGTGCATCCCGTCGGATGGTGACGGTTCCGGTATCCCCGGCATTGTCGGTGGGTCAAAAACCGCACCGTATCGCGTAATTAAGGACACCATCGCCGTGGCAGCGGTTGCTCGCCGGTGGCGGCGGGTTCATGCAGCTCTCACGGTTCACCGATATCGGCCTGCGGGCCATCATGCGGTTGGCGGTGAGTGACGAGGCGGCCGGCCGTACGAACAGGAAATCGAGGGCGCGCACCTCGGAATGCTCGACTTGTCGCGGGTTGCGCTGCCTGCCGACGCCGATATCTACGTCTGCGGCGGTACCGGATTCCTGCAGGCGGTCCGCGCCCAGGTTGCTCGCCGCGGCCGTACCCGAGGAACGTGTTCACATCGAACAGTTCACCCCGACCGACTGGCGACTGGACACCGGCCCGATGCGGGCAGTCTGCTCGCGCCGCAAACACGGCGCGAGCACCCGCGCTGGGACCGGCCCGCGCGGATACCCTGATCCGCCGCAGTGGCACGATAGGAATCATGGCGCGACTCGACTATCAAGCACTCAATTCCACCATCCGCTACCTGATGTTCTCGGTGTTCCAGGTGCAGCCGGGGGTGCTCGGGGACGACCGTGAGGCCGCCATCAAGGAGGCGCGGGCATTCTTCGATGGGCTCGCCGAGCGCGAGGTCGTGGTGCGCGGAATCTACGACGTCGCGGGGATGCGCGCCGATGCCGACTTCATGATCTGGTCGCATGCCGAGCGGGTCGAGGATCTGCAGTCGGTGTACGCGGATTTCCGGCGCACCACCGAACTGGGCCGGGCCAGCGCGCCGGTCTGGAGCAATGTGGCGCTGCATCGGCCCGCCGAATTCAACAAGAGCCACGTTCCGGCGTTCCTGGCCGGTGAGGATCCGGGCAACTACATCTGCGTCTACCCGTTCGTGCGCTCCTACGAGTGGTACCTGCTGCCCGACGACGAGCGCCGCAAGATGCTCGCCGACCATGGCAAGGCCGCACGCGGCTACCCGGATGTGCGCGCCAACACCGTCAGCTCCTTCGCTCTCGGCGACTACGAATGGATCCTTGCCTTCGAGGCCCCGGAACTGCACCGCATCGTCGACCTCATGCGAGACCTGCGTGCCACCGAGGCCCGCCTGCACGTGCGCGAAGAGGTGCCCTTCTTCACCGGCCCTCGCGTCGAAATCGAAAAACTCATCGCCGCGCTGCCCTGATTCACCAACCGTTCGCGCATGCCCCAGTTTTTCGGGGCATGCGCAACAAGCCGGTCGGTCTGTATATTTCGCTCAGCGCCGCGTTCGTTCTACTCCGCTGCACTGCCCGAGGGGTGCAGTTGCAGGGCGATGGAGTTGATGCAATAGCGCTTATCGGTGGGCGTGTTGTATCCCTCGCCCTCGAAGACGTGGCCGAGGTGGCTGTGGCAATTCGCGCACAGCACTTCGACCCGGTGCATGCCCAGTGTGTCGTCGGAACGCAGAATTACCGCCTCCGACTTCGCCGGGTCGAAGAACGACGGCCAACCGCAATGGGAATCGAATTTCTGGGTGCTGCGGAACAATTCGGCCCCGCACGCCCGGCACACATAAACACCCTCGGTCTTGTTGTCGGTGTACTCGCCGGTGAACGGACGTTCGGTCGCGGCCTGTCGCAGCACCGCGTACTCCTCCGGATTCAGCTTGGCCTTCCACTCCTGTGGGGTCAGCTGGATCCGGGGTGCGGGCAGGGACGTGTCGGCGTCAGAACTCATTGCTCCACGCTAATAGGTTTTCGACGCCTGCGCCGACTGCCTCATCGCTACTTGAGTGCACTCGCCCGCGGTTCATCGAGCAATTCGCTGCCGTTCGTCGCCTTGTCGGGAGTGTTTTCGTATGCCGTCGCCGGCTCGGCCACCCGCGGCGCGTCCTCGGCGGCATCCCGCGAATCCGGTGCCGAGCGCATCCACTCCGGATCGATTCCGAACGGCAGCCGACCTTCCCGTCGCGCCGCCAGATACCGATCGACCAGCACACACGCGATGACGATCAGCAGCAGACCCCAGCCGAAAGTGATCCGCAGATACTCCAGGTTGCGCCCGAAGCCCTGCCAGCGGTCCGAGAGCCACTTGTCGTAGGACATGAATCCGAAGACCGCCAGCCACGCCGGCCAGTTCCGCATCACCGAATTGCGCAGCACCACCGACATCAGCAGCGGGAACAGCATCATCGAGTAGTACATCTGCCCCAGTGAGGACAGCAGGAAGAACGCGGTCATCAGCACACCGGAGCAGGTCGTCACGAAGAACAGTTCGTCCTCGCGGTAGTAGCGATACAGCAACCACAGCGTGATGGCGACGACGATGCCCATAATGATCCGGATACCCCAGGTCAGCCACAGCGGCAGACCGTAATACGCCGCATTGCCGACAATCGCGCTGTTGAAGTAGTCCCGGGATTCGAAGAGGTAGCGCGCGGTACGGGTGAAGAACTTGTCCGCGTCCTTCGACAGCGGCCAGGCGATCGCGGTGAGCGCCACCGGGACCCCGATAGCGGTGTAGAACACCTTCCACTGCCCGCGCGCCGCCGCGATCAGCACGAGTGGTGCGAGCGTCGGTTTCACCGCGATACTCAAACCCAATATCGCACCGGCCCACAGATCCCGTCGCGCGAGCAGCAGCATGATGAACGCCACCTCGGCCAGCAGTACGCATCCGTTCACATTGGTGAAAACCAGTGTGTTGATCACGGTTTCGGAGCTGAACATCGCCAGCAACAGCACTGGCGCGGCCACCGACGACAGCGTGAACTTGAACAGCTTGAGCAGCAGATACCAGGCCACGATGATGGCGGCGGCATTGAGCAGGATGAAGCACCAGCGCGACTTCTCCGGGTCGATCAGCGCCAGGGGCGCGATCAGCAGCGTGCCGCTCGGGGGATACAGGTAGTGCGGATCCACCAGGTTGTAATTCGCCGTGTACACCGGTTGGTGGTTGAGGAAGGCCAGCGACGCGTTGTAGACCGGTTTGAAGTCATCGGTGATGAACCCGTTGACTGCCTTGATGAAGATCCGGTTGAGCACAGTCATGACCGCGAGGGGCCAGAGTGCGAACTTGATCACCTCGGCGGTGGTGCGAGCGGTGCGAGGCTCGAGCTGTCGAAGTAACACTGGGGCACGGTACACCGGATCCGTATACGACGGTTGCCGGGACCTACCTGGCGCGCCGACATTAGGGGAAATGACCGTGCCTCGCTGGCGCTTTGCTCCGTTATTCCCCTAAGGGCTGTGCCTTTTGATTCGCTCGCTTATGCGGGGCAAGCAGTGCCATCCGCAGGTAGCTTGGCGTCCTTCAGATAGTCGGTGAGAGCCCGTTGCGCACAACCGGAATGGGCGAAAACCGGATGTCCCCACCCCTGCCAGGTGATGGCGGCCTTGCGCGCACCCGCGGCGCCGAGCGCACCGGTCACCGAGGCTTGACCGCCGTCGCCGACCAGTGGATCCGCGACCCCGCCGAGGACGAGAACCGGCAGGTCCAGCTTCTCCGGCAGCGGCGGCGCGGCACTGACCGGCCAGGCAACGCACTCCATCATCCCGATCGCGGCGGACCTGCCGAAGACCGGATATTTGGTGCCCCATGTGTCGGCGAGCTCCTTGGCCTTGGTGGGGCTCGGTGGCAGCTGGTTATCGGTGCAGCGGTTGACGAACTGACCGTCGGCCGCGGTGGCGGCGCTTTCGCGCTGGATCAGTGTCCCGAGCGAGCCGCGATCGCCGCGCCCGGCGGCCGAGAGCGCGTCGGCGAGTTCGGTGATATGCGCGGACTGGTCGCGCGGACCGGCGAGGAAGCCGGACAACGCGGTCAGCAGCGCACTCGCGGAGATATCGCCGAGTCCGCCGCTGCTGGCTTTGCGCACCAGATCGATTATCGCCGCTCGCGGGTCGGCGCCGAGTGAGCAGTTGACTCCTGTGCATCGCTGGGCGAATGCGGTAACCGCCGCCTCCGCGCCCTGGACGCGCTGTTCGGTGCGAGTGACGGCATCGGCCCCCACGGCCTCCGGCGAGTCCAGCACCAGACGCGCCAGATGGTCGCCGAATTTCCGCGCGTAGCTGAGCGCGACCTTCGCGCCGTTGCCCGATCCGAGCAGGTCGATCCGATCGACCTGCCACTGCCTGCGCAACTGCTCGATGTCGTCGGCGGCGTGCGGTGCGTCGAAGGTGCCCTCATAGGGCTGCAGGAAGTCGCGGCAGGCGATGGTGGCGTCCTGGCTGAATCCGGTCACCGCTTCGACGGGATCGCTTGCGCCCGGCCCGAATTGCCCGTTATCGGCCAGGCCGCGGCGGGCCTCCACGGTCATACAGTCGATCGGTTGCGAGGTACCGAGGCCGCGCCGATCCACCGCGACGATCGGGCGACTGGCCAGCAGCCCACCGCCCGCGCCGACGGCGATTCCGGCCAGTGTCGCGGTGGAGGAGCGGTCCGAGCCGGAGGTAATGACCAGCGGCGCGACATCGGTCGGGGTCTGCGGCAGCCGGGCCCGCATGGCGCCGGTGCGGAAGTTGCCGAGCACACCGCCGGTCGAATCGATCGGGGTGGTGTATTCGGCGCAGTCCAGGACCAGGCCGGACGGCGCGGGACCGAGGCCGAGTAGGTCGAGCGTGGGCGTGGTGCAATCGCGCCAGGTCAGATCGGTTTTGGGGACACCGGCATCCGGTGGCGGTGCGATGACCGTGGTCGGGTGCGGACCCGCCCCGCCCTGCGGCGCGCGCTCGACGGCGACGCCGGGGCGATCGGAAGGTCCCGCACCGCATCCGGCGATCATGATCGAGAGTGTCGATGCCAGCACGACGGCCCGAGTCCAGCGCATGCGCTACAGCCTGCCAGGTTCGTGCGGGTTGTTCATGAACGGGTCCAGCGGGTCAGCATGGTGCCGTCGTCGTCGAGCAGGATATGCCTGCGCACCATCGGTACCCGGAACTCGTGTGCGGACAATGAGATTCGGCGCGCGGTGCCGCCCACCAGGATCGGCGCGGTGGTGATGCACAGTTCGTCGACCACATCCGCCTCCAGCAGCTCACCGAACAGATGCGGGCCACCCTCGCACAGCACACGCCGCAGTCCGAGGTCGGTGAGTGTGTTGATCAGGCCCTGCGGGGTGATCGCGACACCGCCCGCCTCGATGACATGCGCGCCCGCATCGGCGAGCTGTTGTTTGCGATCCTCCGGTGCGGTGCTGGTCGTTATGATCAGCGTCGGAATTTTGGTCTCGGTGAACAGCCGCGCGCCCGGCTCCAGCGAAGCGCTCGCGGTGACCACGGCGATCGGTGGCGGTGCGCCGTCGCGATGTCCGCCGATGCCGCGGTCGTACAGTGCCCGCCGGAAGACGGGGTCGGTCGCGGCGCCGCCGTAGTTCTCCGCCCGCGCGGTGCCCGCGCCGATCACGATCACATCGGCCAATTGACGCAGCAGCATGAAGACGGTTTTGTCGGCGGGGGTCCCGAGGCCCTCGGAGACATTGTCGCTGGTGGCGGAGCCATCGATGCTGGAGACGAAATTGGCGCGGATCCAAGGGGCCTGGAGTTCGGTGGGGTAGGCGTACAGGTCGGCGAGCTCGTCCCGGCTCAGTCCTGTGAGCTGGATCGCATTGTGGATACGCTGCATGAACAAAGATCACACCACGTCATTAGGCTTCCAGCATGCAAGAGCGCCTTGTCGATCGCCATCCGGAGGTTCCGGCGGACCAGTTGGTCGCCCAGATGGTGCCACCGCCTATGTTCGACGAGGTCAGTTTCGCCTCCTATATTCCCGATCCCAAGGAGCCGTCCCAGGCGGCCGCGGTCGGCAAGGCAGAGGGCTTTGCCGGTCAGGTCGCCAAGATCCATCAGGCTGCGAACAAGAAGAGCCTGTTCGGGAGGAAGAAGCCGGTCAGCGGCGCGGGGCTCTACCTCGATGGCGGCTTCGGTGTCGGCAAGACCCACCTGCTGGCCTCCATCTTCCACAGCGCGCCCGCGCCGAAATCCTTCGGCACCTTCGGTGAACTCACCAATCTGGTTGGCGCACTCGGCTTCAACAATGCCGTCGAGCGGCTCGCGGCGAACAGCGTGCTGTGCATCGACGAATTCGAACTCGACGATCCCGGCGACACCATGCTGGTCTCGCGGCTGTTGACCGAGCTTTCTGCGCGCGGCGTCTCCATCGCCGCCACCTCCAACACCCTGCCCGGCCAGCTTGGCGAGGGCCGCTTCGCCGCCCAGGATTTCCTGCGCGAGATCAAGAAGCTCGGTTCGATCTTCGAGGCCGTGCGCGTCGACGGTCCGGACTACCGGCACCGCGATCTGCCGCCCGCTCCGGAACCCACCTCGCCGGAGCTGCTCACTGAACGTGCTTCTGCCACACCGGGTTCCACACTCGACGAATTCGATGCGCTGCTGAAGCATCTGAGCACACTGCACCCGTCCAAGTACGGCGCGCTGATCTCCGGTGTGTCGTCGGTATTCATTTCGAATGTGCATCCGGTGACCGATCAGGCGGTCGCGCTGCGGATCGTCGTGCTCGCCGACCGGCTGTACGACGCGAGCGTCCCGGTGACGGTTTCGGGTGCGAAGCTGGACGAGATCTTCTCCAAGGAGATGCTCGACGGCGGATACCGCAAGAAGTACCTGCGCGCGATTTCGCGTCTGCTGGCGCTTTCGCGCTTCGAGGTTGCTGCGTAACTGTCGAGGACGGACCTACCCGGCCGATCCGCCCGGGAAAGTTGACCAACTCATACTTCACTTGATTGTGTGTGATGGTCGTTCACACCGATGATTGGAGCAGGCATGGTCCGTCGTTCCGTTCGGGTTCCGGTCGCGCTCGCCGCCGGTCTCACCGTCGCCTTCGGTCCGGTGGCAGGCTTCGCGCTGGCCGACCCGGTCAGCGTCGCCGATCCGGTGACCTTCGATCGCGCGTTGAACCTGCAAGGCGTGCAGAACGGACGCGACGTGGGCGGCTACCGCACCACCGACGGGCACTGGGTGCGCACCGGGCTGGTCTACCGCACCGGCCAGCTCAACAATGCGACTCCGGCCGATCTGGCGGTGCTGACCGGCCGTCAGGTGCGCGTGGTCGACGATCTGCGCACCGTCTACGAGCGGACCATCGCGGCCGACCGCGTGCCCGCGGAGGCGGTCGCGAACTGGAACGACGTCATTGGGCAAGCCCCGCCGCAAACGCTGGTTACCACCCTCACGGGCGGCAGCGATTTGTACCGCGCATTCATCACCGCGCCCGGCGCGGACGAGGCCTTCGCCTCGGTGCTGCGCGACATCATCGACGCCGACGGCGCCGTGCTGTTTCACTGCACTGCCGGTAAGGACCGCACCGGCTGGACTTCCGCCGTCCTGCTGAGCGTCCTCGGCGTGGACCGCGACACCGTCACGCAGGATTACCTGCTGTCCAACCAGTACCGCAACGCCAGCCCGAACGACCCGCTCAACGGTGTTTCGGCCGCCTGGCTGGATGCCGCTTTCGATCAGACAGACCAGAGCTACGGCAGTTTCGACAACTACGTGCGCGAGGGATTGAAGCTGTCGGCTACCGATATCGCCGCACTGAAGGCGAAGCTGCTCGTCTAGGGGTGTTCCGCATACCACCGATCGATCAGTGCGGGTAGCTCCTTACCCATCCACACGAAGAACTCGTGCATATCCCGAACCCGTTCGGCATCGGCACCATTCGGATCGTCGAATAGTGCGAGCCCGCGCGCGGTCATATTGGTGAGGTCGGTGTACATACCGCTCTGCTGACGGGTCAGCTCCGGCAGGATTCCGGGCCGGATCGAGTAGTAGTCCTTGCGATCGCCCGGCTTGGAGATCTTGTCCACCCAGCGCATGGTGACCAGCGTCTTCAACGCCGATGAAATGGAACCCTTGGACGCCTGCAGCGCATCGGCGATCTGGCCGAAGGTCTGCTCCGGCGGATCGCTGACCAACAACCACCCCGCGGCCCGACCCGTCATCCGGACCAGGCCCATCCGCTCCAGTACGAGCGCGAAATCCTCGACGAATGCCAACTTTTCCGGGCTCGGTTCGGTTGTCTGCTCGTTTTCGGTGGTGCCCATCGGAGAAGTATCCCTTCTAGAATCCGGGTCGCGGTACACGGGGCGGACCGTGTCGGACCGCCCCGGATCGGTCGATCAGACCGCCAGATCGCGGCGATCGAAGGCACCGAGCGCCAGCACCAGGGCGATCGCGGCCACGACGACCAGCACCACCAGATGGATACCGTTCCAGCCGTGCACGAGCGGCGCGCCGCCATTGGCCCAGTAGAAGGGCGACAGCTTGCGCACGAAGTCACCGCCGAGGTTATTGGCCAAATAGCCCGCCACCGCGATCAGCGACGCCGAACCCAGTGTCACCGAACGCTTTCCAGTGGCCGCGCCGATCAGCAGCGTGATCGCGCCGACGACCAGCGCCAGCAATCCGAGGCCGGCGCTTGCGGCCACGATATTGCCGGTGGGTACGTCCAGCCCACCCTGATCGGCCCCCGCAATCACGCTCAGGGTGAGCACGGTGGTGGCGATCGCGGTCTGCGCGGACAGCGCGGCGAACCGCTGCAGCAGCAGATTCATCCGGTTGATCGGTTGTGCGAGAAGCAGATCCAGCACCCCGTTCTCCTCCTGCGTCACCGAACGGCTCGCGAATGTGACCGCGAAGATCAGCATCAGGACCAGCCCCATCAGCGAGTACACCGTCGCGTTCAAATATCCACTGGCGCTGGCGAAATCGCTGACGCCCATGGCGTCGTACATCTTGTTCTGCTCGAGATCGAGCGAGCCCTGCTCCTTCAGTGACTGATAGGACGGCAGGTACATCATCGGGATGATGGCGAAGCCGATCGACCAGCCGATCAGGCCGCGCCGCTGTTCCTTCAACGTCTGGGTGAAGATCGAGCGAGTCATGACGAATTCTCCTATGCGCTAATGATTCGGGTGATGCAGGATCAGCGGCCGTAGCGGCTGAAGAAGATCTGTTCGAGGTCCGGCTCGGTGGACAGCACACTCACCAGTTGGTATTTCGCGGCCACCTTGAACAGGCCGTCGACCTCGCCCTCGGTGGTGCAGCGCAAGGTTTTTCCGTCGACGGACAAATCGCGCACGCCGGGCAGCTTGGCGAAGTCGTCGCCGAAAATGTCTTCGCCGAAGACCAATTCGACCGAGCGCGGCGAACGCCTGCGCAGATCCTCGACATTCTCGGTGCCGAGCAGTTGACCGGCGCGCATGATGACCGCCCGATCGGCGCTCTGCTGTACCTCGCTGAGAATGTGCGAGGACATGAACACCGTCTGCCCATTGCGCTTGGCCGCGCCGACCAGATCCAGAAAGCGTTGCTGCAGTAGCGGATCCAGTCCGGAGGTGGGTTCGTCGAGGATCAGCAGATCCGGGTTGTGCATGAAGGCGGCGATAATGCCGACCTTCTGCTTATTGCCCTTGGACATCGCGCCGACTTTCTTGGACAGATCCAGATCGAGCAGATCGGCAAGGTCGGTGATCCGCCTCGGTGCGACATCGCCGCGCAGATCGCCGAGGAAGGTGAGCAGCTCACGTGCGGTATTTCGGCCCTCGATCTCGAGTTCGCCCGGCAGGTAACCGATGCGCTTGCGCAATTGCGCGCCGGCGAGGCGCGGCTCGACGCCGAGCACCTCGACCCGGCCCGCGGTCGGTCGGATCAGATCCAGCAGGATGCGGATGGTGGTGGATTTGCCCGCACCGTTGGGCCCGAGAAACCCGAACACCTCGCCCTGGTCGACCTCGAGGTTCAGTTCGGTGAGTGCGACATGCTTGCCGTAGTGCTTGGTCAGGCCCTCGGTGCGGATCGCGGCGGTGGTCATGACGCTCCTTCGAGAAGTCTTCTAGTTCCTGCAAGTTCAAAAATGACTGTGATGTTCAGTACATACTGAACAAGCAGAACTTGTCAATTCCGCTGTCGGGCTACGATCCGGGCATGACGACGTTCAAGACCTGGGATGGACTGGAGCTCAACTACCGCGTGTGGGAGGGCGCAGGCACTCCGGTCGTTCTGCAACACGGCGTGGTTGCCGATACGAATGCCAACTGGATGGCCACCGGCGTGGTCGGCGCCCTGCAGGCCGCCGGGCGCACCGTGGTGTCATTGGATGCGCGCGGTCACGGTCGTTCCGAGAAACCCCATGATCCGTCGCGGTATTCGTGGGCGGGGATGGCACGCGATGTCAGCGCGCTCTACGACGAACTGGGCTTCGATCGTGTTGTTCAGGTGGGCTATTCGATGGGCGCGATCATCTCGCTGCTGGTGGCGGGTGCCGACGAGCGGGTGAGCAAGCTGGCTGTGGGCGGCATCGGCTCGGGTGTGCTCGATTGCGGCGGCGTCGACCGGCGCGTCATCGATATCGACGATCTGCGCGCCGCCATGCGTGGTGACGGCGCGGGCACACCACCGATCGCGATGATGTTCCGGATTCTCGCCGACGCGGTACGCGCCGATCGCGATGCCATCGAGGCGGTCGCGACCGCCCTGGATGACGAGCCGATAAAGACCCTGGCCGATATCACGGTGCCGAGCCTGCTCCTGGCCGGCGATAAGGACCCGTTCGCCGCCGAGCCCGATCGGCTCGCGGCCGCACTACCCGACGCGACGCTGCGGATCGTGCCCGGCGATCACCTGATGGCCGTGGTGGATCCGAATTTCCATGCGGCGTTGGTCGAGTTCGTGGCCTGATCCGGTCAGAAAACCCGCCGCATTACGAAATCGTGGTGCAACTGGCTGCCCACGATGAACGTCTTGGTGGCGACCCGTTCGAACCCGTGCTTGAGATAGAACCGCTGGGCGCGCTCATTCTCCTGGTTGACCCCGAGCCAGACCCCGGCGACCGCCTCCTCGCGGGCCAGTTCCAGCGACGCGTTCATCAGCGCCTTCGACACACCGGCGCCATGGTGGCCGGGCAGTACGTACATCTTGCTGATCTCGACGGCCGGCCGCAGGTCGACGGCCTTGGCGATGTCGGGATCGGCCGGGTCGCCGTAGTGCAACATCGCATAGCCGACGATATCGCCGGCCGCCACCGCCTTGAGCACGATCCGGGCGGGGTCGGTCAGATATTCGCCGAAGCGTTCACCGGAGAGCGCCTCGGCGATGTAGATCTCGATATCGTCCGCAGTTGCGTGCGGGGGACAGGCGAGCGGAAAGGTCGCGGCCGCAACGTCACTGAGGGCCTCGGCGTCCCATAATCCGGCCCGGTCGACGGTGACTGGGATGTTGCTCATGTGTCCAGTACAGCACGACCATCGCTGGAGGCCGAAAGCTCATCCGGTTCGGAACGGGAATGGAATACACGCGCGAGTCCGATAACGATTGCCATGAACAGAACGGGAATCACAAAACCGATCCGATGTCCGAACCCGGCGGCGATCGCACCGACCAGTCCGCCGCCGACGAGTGTGCCCGCGTAGTTGAACAGATTCAGGCGTGCGATGAGTGCGTCGAGCCGGCGCCCACTGGTCAGCTGGCCGGCCTCGCTGAAGCACAGCGGTGCGACGACGCCGGTACCGAAACCGCCGATCAGGAAGCCGACGATCGCGACAACCGGCCCGGACGCGACCACCGCGACGGCCAGTCCGAGCACGCCGACCGCCCCCGCGATGCGCACCACCCGGCGTCCACCGAGCCGCCGAACCCACAGATCACCGCTGAGTCGGGCCGCCAGCGACGCGCACTGATAGACCGCCAACGCCAACGCCGCCGTGGACGAACTGGCGAGCAGATCCTCCTTCAGATACAACGCCGACCAGTTGCTGACGGCGAGATCGATGGCGAATACGAGCGATGCCGCGATCCCGAAGGCGAGGTACATGCGCAGCGGAACCATCCCGAATGCCGAGGATTCGCCGTTGGCCACCTCCGCCGGGCCGGACTCGGCCGCCGCGGCCCCGAGCAGGCGTGGGCCTATCAGCAATCCGATCGCGAGAACTATGCCCGCCGCCGTCAACAGCGATTCGCGGAGTGTGACATCCAATGCCTCGCAGGCGGATACGAACAGCGCGCCGAGTATTGATCCGGCACTCCACACCGCGTAGAACGAGGACAGGATGAATGTCCCGTACCCGTGCTGAATGAACACACCCTGCATATTGGTGCTCGCGTCGACAATGCCGACCGCGATTCCGTAGAGCCCGAGGGTGATCAGCAGCACCGGCGTATCGGGTGCCAGCGCGATGGCGCATCCGGTGACCGTGATGCCCAGCAATCCGATCCGCACCGTGACTCGACTCGACCATCGCGTGGCCACCTGCTCGGCCGCCACACTGCCGACGCCCGCGAGGATCGAAACCAGCACCACCGAACCGGCGATCAGGCCATCGGACAGGCCGAACCGATCCTTCTGCTGGGGCAGTTCGGTGAGCACCACCGCGAAGAAAAAGCCCTGCAACCCGAAGGCGAACGAATTCGCGATCCGGGCTCCGCGCAGGACAGGAGAAATCGGTCCCATCTGCGGAGAGTATCGGCCCCGTCGTGGCCGTGCCTGGTGAATCTGTCGCGGTCATCCTTTCGTCGGATGCGGTGCGCGCGAAGGTCATCCTCTGGTCAGATTCGGTGGCTACGGTCGGCGCGCGGGTGGTCGAGATCGGTGTCGCGTGCCACTATCGAAGGGGCGCAAGACAACTCGCGAACGGGAAGGGCCGTCGAATGAGAAAGCTGCCGCAGGACTTCTTTCATACACCGTATGCTTTCTATGAGGAGCTGCGCGCCGAAGGCCCCGTGCACCCGGTCGAGTTGAATAGCGGCGTCCGCGCCTGGCTGGTGGTGGATCTGGACGTCGCGCGTGAGGTGCTGCGCCATCCGGCCATTCGCAAGGACCCTCGCACCGACGCCAGCCGCAAGGCCCGCGGCCTGCCCATCGATGACACCGGCGTCGGTGCGGTGAATGCCCGGATCAGCTACCACCTGTTGAATACCGATCCGCCGGGGCACGCCCGGCTGCGCCGATTGGTCGCGCCCGCATTCGCGCCCGCCCGGATCGAGGCGCTGACCCCGCGCGTGCTTGCGATCGCCGACGAACTCCTCGACCGGATCGCCGCGGATGGCGCCGGCCGGGTGGATCTGTTGTCGGAGTACGCATTTCCGCTGCCCATCACCGTCATCTGCGAACTGCTCGGTGTGCCGGTGGCCGATCGCGCGGATTTCCGGGAGTGGTCGCGCATCATCGTCGAGCTGTCCACCGCGACGCCCGAGGAGGTCCGGCAAGCGACCGATGCCATCGCCGAATATTTCGAGCGGCTGGTCACTCGACGGCGGGCCGAGGGGCTGGGGGAGGATCTCGTCTCGGACCTGATCGTCGCCAATGCCGACGGTGACCGCCTCACCGATGACGAGCTGATCTCCATGGTGTTCCTCATCCTGGTCGCGGGTCATGAGACCACGGTCAATCTGATCGGTAATACGGTGCTCACCCTGTTGTCGGATCCGGCGCGCTACCGTGCGCTGCACGGCAATACCGAGGCCGTGCCCGCCCTGATCGAGGAGATGCTGCGTTACGACGGTCCGGTGAATGTCGCGACGTTGCGTTACACGACTGAACCGGTCACGTTGGGCGGCATCGAAATCCCCTCGGGCGAGATGGTGCTCGTCGCGCTGGGGTCGGCCAACCACGACGAACGGCACTTCGCCGACGCCGCAGAGTTCGATCCGCAGCGCTCCACTTCCGGTCATTTGGCGTTCGGGCACGGCATCCACTACTGCCTTGGTGCGGGCCTGGCTCGGCTGGAGGCGCGCATCGCGATCACACGCTTGGTCGAGCAGTACCCGGATCTGCGCCTGGCCGCCGAGGGTGGGGAATTGCGTTGGCGGGAGAGCATGCTCATTCGGGGATTGCAGGATCTTCCGGTCGAATTGGCCGAAGCGCCCGCACTGCGTTGAGTCCGGCGTGGGTTGTGCGCCCAACGGCGGACGGCCCAGCTGATCAGGCGTTGTGCCCCAGGGGCTTCCGTCATGCCGGACAACTGTGCAACAGTGCAGAGAACCGGTCGTAACGATGCGTCCGGTGGCGGATGCGGAGGGAAGATGACTGCGGCGTATCCACCCGGTCCGCCTATCCCCGCATTTCTGCAGGGCATACTGTACATCCGTAACCGCGCCCAAATGCTGCCACCGTTGCGGCGGCGCTACGGCGATGTGTTCTCGCTGCGTGTGCCGCCGTTCGCGCGGGACCTCGTCGTATTCACCCACCCTGAACACATCAAGGAAATCTTCGCGGGCGACCCACGCGACCTGCATGCGGGCGAAGGCAACCAGATCCTCGGCCCGGTCATGGGCGAGCATTCGGTGCTGCTGACCGATGAGGCCGAACACGCCAGGGCCCGCCGCTTGCTCATTCCCGCATTCAATGGCGCGGCCCTGCGCGGCTACCGCGATCTGGTCGCCGAGATCGCGGCCGTGGAGGTCGACCGCTGGCGGCCCGGTTCGACGGTGATCACCCTCGACCGGATGAACGCGCTCACCCTCGAGGTGATCATGCGGGTGGTCTTCGGCGTCACCGATGAGCGCACCCGGGCCTCGCTCGCACCGCGCCTCGGCCGCATCGTCGATGTCGGCCCGCTGCAGTACCTCGGCCTGATGAAACCGGCGCTGCAGAAGTTTCCGCCGTGGAAGTCCTTCCACGACAATATGGCCGCCATCGATGATCTGCTGTACGCCGAGATCGCGGATCGGCGCACCGCACCCGACCTCGCCGAACGCACCGATGTCCTGTCCCGGCTGCTGCAAGTGGGCGGGGATACCGAATCCGATCCGCCGCTCACCGACCCCGAACTGCGCGACCAACTCATCACCCTGCTGCTCGCCGGTCACGAAACCACCGCGGCGGCGCTGTCCTGGGCGCTACACGAACTGTCGGTCAACCCGCAGGTACAACGCGACGCCCATGAAGCGGTCCGCATCAATGACGACAAGGCGCTAGAGGCTGTCGTGAAGGAGGCGATGCGGCTGCGCACTGTCATACCCGGAGCGGTGCGCAAACTCACCAGGGAGATGACCATCGGCGGCTGGGAGCTGCCCGCGGGCACCGTGGTCAGCTGTTCGATCCTGCTGGCGCACCGCAGCCCGGCCAACTATCCCGACACCTGGAGCTTCCGTCCGTCGCGCTTCCTGGACGGGGAGGTCGAACCGAATACCTGGCTGCCCTTCGGCGGTGGGGTACGCCGCTGTATCGGCGCCGGATTCTCGCTGATGGAGGGCACCACGGTGCTGCGCGAGATCCTGTCCCGCTACACCCTGGCCGCGCCCGAGGGGGCAAAATCCGAGCGCGCACGGGTGCGCAATATCACCACCGTGCCGCGCGAGAAGGCCAGGATTGTAGTCACCCCACGTTCAACTTCGTGAAATCGCACCGAGGCTTTGCCGCATTCGCGTGAGCGACGTAATCTCCGTGCCATGACGAGCGGGAACCGCGTCGCAATCGTAGGTGCGGGCATTGCAGGCCTTGCCTGCGCGAAAGTGTTGCGCCAAGAGGGATTTCCGGTCGAGGTATTCGATCGGACCCCGGACGTCGGCGGCGTATGGAGTGCGACGCGCCGGTATCCCGGTCTGCGCGCACAGAACAGCAAACACACGTATCACTTCTCCGACTTCCCGATGCCCGACGACTATCCGCGCGTGCCGGATGGACAGCAGATGCAGCAGTACCTCGACGGGTACGTGCGGCACTTCGGCTTCGGCGAGAGCCTGCGTCTGGGCACCGAGGTGGTCGCGGCCGATCCGGTGGACAGTGGCTGGCTGCTGGAGATCCGCGACCATATCGGCGTTCACCGCACCTCCTGCGACCATCTGGTCATCGCGAACGGAATTTTCAATGAGCCCGCGATACCCGACTATCCGGGCGTCGAGCGGTTCCGGCAGGCGGGCGGGCAGATCGGGCACGCCTCGGAGTTCCTGGATGTGGATTGGGCGCGCGGTAAATCGGTCGTGGTGGTCGGCTACGGCAAATCGGCCTGCGATATCGCTGAGGCGGTCAGTCATGTCGCGGCCTCGACGAATGTGGTCGCCCGGCGGCTGCTGTGGAAGATGCCGCGCAAGTTGGCGCGCGGGCTGGCGGATTACGAGCGGCTGATGCTGACCAGGCTGGGCGAGGCGCACTTCCGCTATCAGGAACTCGGGCGGATCGAGCGATTCCTGCACGGTTCCGGGCGTAGCTTCCGCGACAGCAATTTGGATGTGATCCAGGAGCTCGCCACCAAGAAGTCGCATCTGCGCGAGCTGGGTCTGGTGCCGGAGGGGCGCTTCGAGGACATCGCGGAGAGCACGGTCAGCCTGGTCACCGAGGACTTCTTCGAGCGGGTGGGAATGGGACTGATCGCGGTGCACCGCGACAGCACCATCACCGAGATGGCCGCGAACCAGGTGCGACTGTCCAACGGGACGACCCTGCAGGCCGATATCGTCATCTGCGCGACCGGATTCCACCAGCGGGTGCCGTTCCTCACCCCGTACGTACAGCGTCAGCTCACCGACGACGACGGCAATTTCCGCCTGTACCGGCAGATCCTGCCGATCGGCGTGCCCAACCTGAGCTTCGTCGGGTACAACTCCTCGGTCATCAGCACGCTCAGCGCCGAGGTCGGCGCGCATTGGACCGCGGCACTGCTGCGCGGCCGCCTCGCCCTGCCGACGCAGGAGGAGATGACCACGCACGTCGATGAGCGGCTGCGTTGGATGGCCGAACGCACGGGCGGCCATCACGCGCATGGCGGCGCCATCACCCCGTTCTCGATTCACAATATCGACGAGATGCTCGCCGACCTGAAATTCCGGCTGCCGCGCAGAACCCGTGCGGCACAATGGTTCCGGATGATCAAGCCGTCTTCGTATCGTGGGCTGGCGGAGCGGTCGAAGGGACCGGTGCGGACCCCCGCGCCGGAGGCCGTCCCTGCGGTCTCCGTCGAACAGCGGACACCCTAGGTAGATTGCCCGCAATGCGCCCGGGGATGGCTGGGCGCTCCTCGACGCTGTCGCGTTGTATCTCGGTTGCGGCATCGAGAGGGCATGCATACGCCCATTTACGGGTTCGATCGGCGTCGACGATCGCAGAGGAGGGATCTCGCGGTCCTCGCCCGGCCAATCGCCCGCGTGACAGCGGTCGCCGGAAGGAAGCGGGATCGAAAGAAGGTCGGGGGGCATGTCGATTTTCGCAGTGCGACTATGGGTTTCGAGTCGAAGAAGCTCAGAGTGTGACCGACGCCGCACGGGGGCGCGATCCTTTCGACGTGAGTCGACAATCGGGCGGGACGGTGCTGTCGAGGCCGACATGACGGATTATCGCCAATGCAATGTTGGTTATCAGTCATTCCATTCTGGATAATCCAGGAGTGGACGCCCTCGACATGAATCTGCTGGTTGCTCTGGATGCGCTGCTGGAGACCAATAGCGTCACCCGGGCCGCCGAGCGGCTGCACACCTCGGCGCCCGCGATGAGTCGAACGCTGGCAAAGTTGCGACGCGTGCTCGGCGATCCGCTGCTGGTGCGCGCGGGCCGTAACCTGGTGCCGACGCCGCGCGCACTCGAATTGCGTTATGAGGTAAGCGTTCTGGTGGAGCGTGGACGGACGCTGCTCACCCCGCGCGGCCCCCTCGACCCGACAACGTTGAAACGCGACTTCTCGGTGCGAGCGGGCGATATGGTTCTCGGCGAATTGGCGACGCCGCTGCTGGCCGCCGTCCGCGCGCAGGCGCCCGGAGTGACAATGCACCTGCTCCCGGACCGCGACGAGGGCACCGCCGCGATACGCGACGGCCGCGTCGATATCGCGGTCGGCGTCATCGAGCACACCGATCCCGAGACCACTGTGCAACGTGTACTGCGCGACCGCGTAATCGGCGTTGCCGCACCACAACATCCGCTGATCACCGACCGCGTGACCGTGGCGCGGTTCGCCGCGGCCGCCCAACTCGGCATCTCCCGCCGCGGCCGCGCCCGCGGTCCCATCGACGATCGCTTGGCGCTGCACGGCCGCACCCGTCGAGTCGTGGCCACCGTTCCCGACCTGACCAGCGCCCTGCTAGCGGTCCGCTCCGGCGATCTGGTCTGCCCTGTCCCCGCCGCTCTCACCGCGACAACTCGCACCGCACTCGGCCTGTGCGCCTTCGAAATCCCCCTACCCCTCCCCGAAATCGCCATCGCTATGGCATGGCACCCCCGTAACACCGCCGACAACGGCCACCGATGGCTGCGCGAATTGATTCGCGGCACCCTCGCCGGTCTGGACTCGTCCGGCCGGTGAGTTGCTCAGCCCTCGGTACGGATCGCGAAGTTCGGGTCCACGCCGGGTAGCTCGTTCGGTGCGGAGGTCGGTTCGGGGCGGCCGAACGGGCCGTTGGGATTGCGCTTGAGTTCGTCGAGCATGGCCTGCAACTTGTCCACGTGGGAGGAATCCTCCCCGGTGTCCGCGCGGTGCGCGCCAGGGGTCAGTGCGCCCTTGTCCTCGGCGCGGGGCGCGGTCATGCCGTTATCGGGACGGGTTGTGGGCGTTGCGGGTTCGTAGCCGTTGCGGGGCGGGGAGGTGAGCGGCTCCAGGCGGCCGTTGCTCGTGCCGATCGAGCCGTATTCGAGCCGGTCGCCGCTGGTCGCCGGCTGCGAGTTGGTGTAGGTCGGCGCGGCAGGTTCGGTGCTGGCCGGTGTGGCCGAGTCGAGCCAATCGGGGCGGGCGGTGGGTGCGGACAGCGGTTCGCTGCGGTAGGTCGGAGGGACCGCGGGCGGCACGGGCTGCGGTGTCCGCGAAGGGAGGGGCAGGGAGTCGTTGGGTGTTGCGGGGCCGAAGGGTTCGAGGTGTTCGGTGCGGGCGATCGGCGCGGTGAACTCGGTCCGTGCGGGGCGGGGCGCGATGTTCGCGGGGTCTTCGGGCGCTTCAAGTCGCTCGTTGCGTCCGGTCGGGGCGTCTTGACGTCCCGTCGTGTTCCCTAGCCGCCCGTTGGTTCCGGTGGCGGGCGTGATGCGTTCATTGCGGCCGGTCGCGGGCTCGAGGCGCTCGTTTGTTCCGGTGGTATTGGAGCGGTTGTTGCGTCCGGTCGGCGTCTCGCTGAGCACGGTCGTGATATCCGGGAGGTCGGTGCGTCCGGTCTCGGCACGCGCACTCGTGGTGTCGGCCCGTCCGTTGACGGCATCGAGACGGTCGCGACGCGATGGAATCGGTTCGCGCCGTTCCCTGGCCACGGGAGCGGGCTCCGGATGGATCCGCAGCGCGGGCTCGGCCGGTTCGTCACTCGGCTCGACGGTGACGACCTGCTCCAACCGCGACCCGATCTTGGAAACATCCTCCCCCGTACGGAAAGCCCACGCCTCCAGCTTGGCCAAGCGACCGGCGAGATTACGATCGTCGTCCACGTGCGCGGCAACCGCGTCGAGTTTATTGCTCACCTCGCGCAGGGTCGTCGCGAGACTCGACAAGAGTGCGCCGATCGATTCGCCACTCCGCTCGTCGTGGTCCATCCCATACCTTCTTCCCCGTATTGCCCGAAACTCCGCTCGTGGCCGGCCGATTCTATCTGTCGATCGGTACCGACGCCGGTTCGAGTACCGGCCGGGGCCGCGCTGTGCACTTTTCGTCCGGTTTCGTCCGCTGGTTCGGAGTATCGGTCCGTATCCCAGGAATGGCCGCAACTATCAATCATGGGAATAACTGTGGCGATGCTCTCGCGTGTCGCAGTGAAATCGCTTGTGAGACAGCACACATCGGCTGGTCGGAGCATATTCGCGGGTTGTGGCGCACCCGAGCGCGGGGTATAGGGGGCTGGCGGGCGGGCCAAAGCTGACGCACTCTTGATCTATGGCGTAGGTCGTACCTGACCTGCGGTGGTTTTGGGCAGGGGTGAGGTTGCGTGAGAACGAAGCAGCGCGTCGAGCGGGCGTGCGGGCGTCGGGCGATGCTCGCCGAATTGGGGTTGTCGGATGGTCGCGTCGCGGATACCCGGGTGCCGGATGGTCGCGCACCCGTGCGCGCAGCGGTGGGGGCTGGGGGGTACGGCTGCACATGTCCGGAATGTGCCGCCGCGCAATGGGATATCCAGCGGCTCAAGTATTGGCTGTGCGGTCGGCTCGCGTCCTACGGCGCGGACCTGGCCGAGGTGGATCGCCGGGTGGGTGACGTCCCGGTGGACGTGCTCTGGCGCAGCGGCGAGCGGCAGTACGCCATCGAGGTCCGCACCGGGCCGCTGGACCGGGAATCGGCGCAGCACCACACGATGCGGCTGCGCACCTCCGGCTGTGACGGGGTGCTGTGGCTGTGCCCGCCGGGTTACTGGGTCGGGCATCTGCCCGCGCTCGGCATCGCCGATTTCGCGCCGCCCGCCTGCGATTACCGGGCCGAAGATGGCATGTTGGACGCCTCGAACAGCGCGCTCGTCGTACCGCGCCGGGAACCCTACGAACTGCGCGATTTCCTGGAGGGCTGGGTGCGGGGTGAAATCGCGTGGGGCTACCGCGATGTGATGACAGGAGGTTGGGCCACCGTGACCGACTGGGAACACCACACAAGGACGCAGGCCAGCGTCATCGCTCGGCAGCGCCAGGAGTTGGTCAACCAACGCACCACCCTGGCCGTGTCCCGAAAAACCGTGCGGGACAAGCAGAAACAGATCATGAAGCTTACCACCCGGCTGGAACGCGCCGAGGAGTCCGCGCAAGAACACGCGGACTCGCTGGCCGAGGTCAGGCGCAAGCTCGACGATCACCACCGGATCGACGCCAGCCTGCGTGGCACCATCGCGAGCATGCAGAAGGCGATCGGTCACTGGCAGCTGATCACCTACTGCGCGATGATGCTGATCGTGACATTCATCGCGGGAGCGATGTTCGTGCGCTGAGCCGGTTCAGTTCGGGTGAGTGCCGCTCAAGCGGAATGGCGCACGGTCCCAACGCCATTCGTTGCGCAGCACCACCGCGATCAGGTCGAGCAGATCCAGCTCGACCTCGGCGCGCAACTGTCGCAGCGCGGACCAATCCACCGGTCCGCGCTCGACCTGCTCGCGCAGCCGACTTTCGGACCGCGCAGCTACCTTGCGCCGCAACAGATCTGGAATCCCGACCTTGCTGCCGGTCCACACCAGCCAGCCCCAGCCGTTTGCATGCGCATGGGCGCGACCGGCCGCCGACTTGATCCGATTGATATGGAAGCCGACGTGTCCAAGCGGTTCGACATCGATCAGGACCACGCGGCCATCGGCAAGTCGTGCGACGATGGTGGGGTAGTAGATCCGGTCCGCGCCGTCTACCTCGTAGGCGACCGCACTCGGTTGCTCCTGGAACGTCTCGACCAGATCGCTGACATTCACCGTCCGCAGCAGCCGGGCCTCCAGACCGGAATCGAACCCGATATCACGTCCGACCTTGTCGAGATAGAACCGCCCGCGTCCTTCGTCATCGCCGTCCACTGTCCGCGCCGAGGCGAGCGGCAGGGGAGCGGGGCCCGGTGCGGCGGCGGGCCAATCGACCTGTCCCAGCCATGAATTCAGCTCACTTGTCGCCAGCGGCTCGTGCAGTTTCGCCAACCGCCGGTTCGTCTTCTTCTGCCATGCCATGATCCGCTGCATGACGTATCCGGCGACCCGCTTGGCATCCTCGCCCGCATGCCCTGCCAACCGCAACTTCAGGTAAGCCAACTCATTGGCGGCCAGATCGGTATCGGTCGCGTAGGTCTCCACCAACAGCGCCCGCACCAACTGCTGATCCCGTGTCCCTACCGGATACCGCGCCCCGAAGACCTCGGCCGCTCGATGTCCACTCAACTGCGCTTCCCGCAGAATCTGCGCCACCGCCCGGGTATGCAACTGTCGAACCCGATCCCGCGACAGATCGAATCGAGCACCGATCCGCGCCAACGTCTCCGGTGCCTGCCCATTCACCCCCAGCCGAAACCCCACGATTTCGGCATCGCGCCGCTTGCGGTCACCGCGCATGTCGATCAATTCCCCCAGAAGTTCGTTGATCTCCTCGAGATCGAACGACACGTCCGCGGCGATATCGTCGAGCACCTCGGCATCGTCAGCGGCGCGATCGCGCCCATCGGGCTCGTTTGCCGTCACCTGCACCCCTGACCACGACTCGGCTCCACTCGACATGTGCGCCAAAGCCTAATGCCGACCACCGACAACCCGGCCCATCCCACCACCGGCCGCCGAATCGGGCCCATATGAGTCCGCCGGCTCGAGGCGTCATCGACATCCGCCCCGCCGCCGAACCCAGCCGCCCGAAACCACACCGACCTGACCCCGGCTCACGCCGCAATTCCCCGCGGCGCGAGCCGGTTCGAGACGAGCTAGCGCTCGACCGCCCCGACGATCAGGTCGGTGACCGCCTGCGGCTCGGATACCGAGACCGCATGCGAGGCGGAGATTTCGACGGTGCCGGCACCGGCGCGTTCGGCCATGAACCGCTGCACCTCGATGGGGATGTTCTTATCGTCGGTGGTCAGTAATGCGAACGCGGACACCGACTTCCATGCGGCCGCGGAAGCAGTCTCCTGCAGCGCGGCAAGGGCGACCGGCCGCTGTGTCGCGGCCATCAGCTCAGCCGTTTCCGCCGGAACGTCGGCGGCGAACTGCCGGTGGAACTCCTCGTGGCGGATATAGAGTTCGGTTCCCGTGCTCCCGTCGGGCAGGGGGTAGCTCGCCGGACGGGTGGCCGCCCCCAAGGTGGAGCCGGGGAACTTGTCGGTCAGCTCCAGCGCGCTCTCGTTCTCGTCGGGAATGAACGCGGCAATATAAACCAATGCGGTGACATCGGCCTTCCCCTCGGCCGCCACGGTGATGACACTGCCACCGTACGAGTGTCCGACGAGCACACATGGGCCCCCGATGCCGTCGACGACCGACGCGATGTAAGCCGCGTCACTGTCGAGGCCGCGCAGCGGATTTGCGGCGGCGATGACGGAATGTCCTTGTGCGCGTAGGCGTTCGATGACGCCGTTCCAACTGGAGGAATCGGCGAACGCGCCGTGGACGAGCACGATGGTTGGAGCCGTCATAGATTTCTCCTGATCTGTTTGCGGACGAGGTGCGATCACACTGTGTGCAGGGCGGCCTTCAGCGTCGCAACCGCCTGTGCGACAGCGGCTTTGGCGGCGTGGGTATCGTGCATCGCGTTCACCATGACGAAGTCGTGGATGATCCCGCCGTAGCGCGCCTGCGTCACCGGCACGCCCGCCGCGCGTAGCTTGCCGGCGAAGGCTTCGCCCTCATCGCGCAACACATCTGCCTCGGCGGTGATGACCAGTGCGGGCGGCAGTCCGCTCAACTGCTCGGTGCTGGCCCGCAGCGGCGACACGGTGATCTGCGCACGGTCTTCCGCGCTGGTGGTGTACTGATCCCAGAACCATTGCATCCCTGCGCGAGTCAGGAAGTAGCCCTCGGCGAACTGCTGGTACGAACCGGTGTCGAAGTTGGCGTCGGTCACCGGGTAGAACAGCACCTGCTGCGCGAACGAGAGGTCGCCGCGCTCCTTCGCCATGAGCGTCAGCGCGATGGCCATATTGCCGCCGACCGAATCACCCGCGACCGCGATCCGAGACGCGTCGAGACCGTGCTCGGCGCCGTCGGTCGTAACCCACTGGGCGACCCGGTAGGACTGCTCGTTGGCCACCGGGTACCGCGCCTCCGGCGACCGGTCGTATTCGGGAAAGACAACGGCCGCGCGTACCCCGACGGCGAGATCGCGCACGAGCCGGTCATGGGTGTGTGCGTTGCCGAACACCCAACCGGCGCCATGGGTGTAGATGATCACCGGCAATACCTCGGTGACACCTTGCGGCTTGACGATGCGCGCCCGCACCGCCCCCGTCGGACCGCCCTCGACCGTGACCCACTGCTCATCGATCTCCGGCTTGAAAATCGCCGCGTCCTGCACCGAATCCACCGCCTTGCGTCCCTCTTCCGGGGCGAGCTGGTAGAGGAACGGTGGTTGCGAGGTAGCGTCGACGAACTCCTGCGCCGCCTGCTCGAGCGAGATACCCAACGGGTTACCTGACATGGTGGTGCCTTTCTCTTGTGTTGTGGATCAGGACAATTCGGTGATCGCGTCGGTGATGACGGACGCGACCCGGTCCGGATGGGTCTGCATCACCAGGTGCGGTGCGTCGATCTCGACCACCGCCCGCAGCCCAGCCCGTCGATAGCCGTAACGCTCGACATCCGGATTGATGGTGCGGTCGGAGCTGGACACAATTCCCCAGGCCGGCTTGGTCTTCCAGGCTGCGGCTGTGGCGGCCTCACCGAACGCGGTTGCCGACAGCGGCCGTTGTGACACCGCCAGCACCCGCGCCTTCGCGGCGTCGACTCCAGCTGCGAAAATAGCTGGGAACGCGTCGATTTCGACGGACACATCGGTTCCGGTGGTCTCGCCGTCGACCGGATACGAGGTGTAGACCAGATGTGCCGCCAGCTCGGAATCCGGGAACCGGCCCTGCAATTGGCCAAGGCTCTCGCCCTCCTCCAGCGCGTAACCGGAGACATAGACGAGGCCGACGACATTCTCGGCAACGCCGGCGACGGTGATGACCGCGCCGCCGTAGGAATGCCCGGCCAACAACACCGGACCGTCGATCTGTTCGACGACCGCCCGGATGTAGGCGGCGTCGCCGGACAGACTGCGATTGAACACCGGCGGTGCAGCGACCCGGTGGCCCTTGTCGAGCAGCCGCTGGGTGACCGGCGACCAACTCGACGCATCGGCGAAGGCGCCGTGCACGAGTACAACGGTTGGGGTTGACGCGGGGGACATCGCGGTCCTTTCTCGATCTGGCGCTGTGTCCAAAGCAGTTTCCGCTGCCTCCTGTCGCCCGCGCCCCCCTTTACCGGCCGGAAATGCCCCCGATCAGGACACGGCCGCCGCGAACTCGGTGCCTATGGTCGATCCGGTTGTCCGGAAACGCTGCTGATACTTGCGCGGCGAAATGCCGAGCCGCGCCACGAACGCCCGCCGCAATGCCTCGCTATTGCCGTATCCGGCGGCCATCGCCGCCTCGGTCACGCTGTGTCCAGCGTGCAGCATATCTCTGGCAACCCCGAACCGAATGAACGCGACATACTCCCCGGGCGAACGTTCGAGCTCCGTGCGGAACAGCCGGGTCAGGTGCCGGACGCTGATGCGCGCGTGCGCGGCGAGGCTCTGCACGGTATGCGGGTACGCGGGGTCCGCGCAGATCAGGTCAACGACTCCGCGCAGCAGCGGACTGCGTGGCGCGGGCCCGCTCAGTGATGCCGAGAACTGCGACTGTCCACCGGCACGTTGCATGTACACCACCAGTGACTGTGCCACCCTTCGGGCGACATCGGCACCATGATCCTCCTCGACCAGCGCCAGCGCGAGATCCACACCGGCCGCGACACCGGCCGAACTGTAGAGGTTGCCGTCACGCACGAAAATCGCATCCGGTTCCACCAGCGCCGCCGGAAACCGGCGCGCCAGGTCGGCCGTGAACTTCCAATGGGTCGTCGCCCGCCTACCGTCGAGCAGTCCGAGCTGGGCTAGGACGAACGCGCCACTGCAGATCGACGCAATCCGCCGGGTATGCGACGACAGGTACCGCGCCGCCGCCAGCATCTCGGGAGTCACGAATTTTTCCACGGGCAACTCGCTGCCCGGAATCACCACTGTGTCGAAGCGACCCGCCTCGGCCGCTGCGCAGCTCACCTGCGTGCGCGCGCCGATCGAGGTGTGCACGTCCTTGCCGTCGGCCGAAACGAGTACCACCTCATAGCCCGCCACCGACTGGTTCGCCTCCACGAATACCTCTGCGGGACCGACGAAGTCGAGCATCTTGACACCGTCGAAAACCAGCACACCGACTCGCCTGCGGGCCGTACCGCCGAATTTTACGGACATGTCAACCAGTATTATGGAGGTATGCCTCCAGAACAAGTGAGGTGCTCGACATCACGACCCGGTTGGTACGGTGAGCGCATGGGACGGCCGCGACAGTTCGATGAATCGAACCTGCTCGATGCCGCGACGGAACTGTTCTGGTCGAAGGGGTTCGACGAGACGTCGGTGGAGGACGTATCCCGCGCGACCGGTGTCGGGAACGGCAGCATCTACGGCGCCTTCGGCAATAAACGCGGCCTGTTCCTCACTGCCTTCGAGCGCTATTGCGAACGCCGGGCTCGTTTCGTCCGCGAGGTCGTCACATCCGCGTCCGGCTCACCGCGCGCCGCCGTCCGGGCCCTGTTCCAAGCGGTCATCGACGACTGTGCCGCCCGGCCCGACCGCCGCGGTTGCCTGATGATCAACAGCATCGCCCAACTCGGCACCCGCATTCCCGAAGTCGCCATCATCGGCACCCACACCACCGCTGCCATGGAAGAAGGCGTAGCCGACCGCCTACGAACCGCCCTGCCCGATAGCGCCCCCGCCGACCCCGCCATTGTCTCGGCTCTCAGCGCCCACATCATCGTCATCTCCCAGGGCCTGATCCAACTGAGCCGCTTAGGAATCCCCACCTCCCGCCTACGGGAAATCGCCGACATATCCAGCGCAACCCTGCCATCCCCGTGGGCTGACCAACTGGTCCATTGACATCGGCAGGACCTGCGCTCATGCGTGCAGGGAGCCGCTGAGGTCGCGTGGCTCGTTGTCATCGGTCATGCGTCGTTCGGCGGCGCGCCATCGAAGGTGGTTCCGGACCGTGCCATCGCGGACTCGGGAGCGCCTACCGTTTATCCGGCTACGCGCGGGGCAACCGGGTAACGAAACGTCGTCTACCTCGGAGGACTCGCCATGGTCGATCTATCTGCCACAGTCGTGCGAAGCGCGTTCGCAGCCGGCGCCAGACTCCGGCATGCGCGGGTCTTCCATCCTGACGGACTGCACCTGTCGGGTCGGCTGCACGCCGAATACGAGTTCGAGAACCTGTTCGGTAGCGGTGAACGGGCCGTCATTGCCCGCCTGTCGAAGGGCACCGGGCTGCCGGGGGCTGTACCGGATGTGCTCGGGTTCGCCTTTCGCGTGCTGGATCGCGACGACAAGCCATGGGACTTCGCCCTTGCGACCACGGGCCGCGGCATAATCGGTCGGTTCGTGATCACCGTCGCTACCGGCTGGGCCCGCGCCAGGTACGGCGGCCTGATGCCGTACCGTTTCGGCAATTCGATGCCTACCTGGGTATTCGCCGAACCTGATGCGGCACAACCGAAATCCGCCTCCATCGAAGCACTCGAAGAATATCTGCGCGAGCACGAGGTGCATTTCGATCTGATCGGCAGCGCCATCGGCGGCCGGACCCGCAAACTCGCCGAGATCAACCTGCGCCTGGCCGAGGGCGAGCAGCGGACCGACTACTTCGACCCGATGATCAATCATCCCGCCGAGGTCGAGATGGTCCCGAAGGTAATCCGGCAACTTCGCGAGTTCGCGTACTCGGGTAGCCGCCAGGGGCGTGGTGAGGCGCCGTGAGGCACAAACAAAGTCAGCCCCGGTAAGAACCGGGGCTGACCTGGTAAAACGGTGGTGCGCGATACTGGGATTGAACCAGTGACCTCTTCCGTGTCAGGGAAGCGCTCTCCCGCTGAGCTAATCGCGCGAGGTGGAGACGGGAATCGAACCCGTGTGCACGGCTTTGCAGGCCGTTGCCTCACCACTCGGCCACTCCACCGTGCGAAGGGGGAAGGCTTTACTATTGCCTGGCCCTACTCCTCGAGCGGATGACGGGATTCGAACCCGCGACCCTCACCTTGGCAAGGTGATGCGCTACCAGCTGCGCTACATCCGCATTTGCATCTCCGGGGGCTTGCGGCCCGCCGTGGTGCGAGACAGAACATTAGCCGACGTTCGGCGCAACCTACAAATCCGCTGGTAGAGAGGCCTGAAGTTGAATTACATCGGTGTTGTTCGCGAGGTGCGATAAGGCGCATCGCGGGGCGAAGGTGTCGGATAGGGGGGCGCACCTTCGTTTGCGCCACATCCGGACCGCCATGGGGCGGGAACGTAGGCAAGCGGCATCGCGGTCGATGGGGTGATCCATGGCTACCCACCCGATGTGACCCCTCCGGGAGCTGCTGCACTACTTCGCAATTCACGAGTCCGCACCAATGCCAGTCGCAAAGCTCGACGGCCGATCATCGCTGTCGGGGTGGCGATTTGGTGGGACGCCGGTAGTGCGTGCTAAGGTTCCATCTCGTTCGAACGGCTGCTCTGCCGCCGCTCGAGCGCCGAGTTCGGTCCCATAGCTCAGCGGGAGAGCGTCCGCCTCACACGCGGAAGGTCGCTGGTTCGAAACCAGCTGGGACCACCCATTCGATCAGGGTCGGTGCGCCAAGGGTGCCCGGCCTTATTTCTTATCGGCGCAGTGCCCGCCACGTCTCCGCTCCGTGAATCGGAATCCTCTTGCCTGCTGTGACTTGGGTCACATTTTGATAGCAGTAGACCACATCCGCACCATAAACCTTTCCATGTGCTTTGCGAAGTCTTTACTATTGCGCCTGACCTTCGTGCCATGGGGTCACTGCTCCACGAAGTTGCTCCATGCGGAGCACACGTAGCACCCAGCGTTCTCCAGAAAGCTTCGCCCGCCGCTCGCTTTCGATGCCAGTACATGTTCGACCGATGAACCGATCGGCTTCACGCCGTTTCGGCGAAGGAGAATAATGTCCACCGACACCGATCCCGCACCACGGACGTCGCCGCTTCGCGCAAGTCTTCCAGCAAGTCTTGCCGCCGTCGGCCGCCATGACCTACCCGCTTCAGTCGTGGTTTTCCTTGTCGCACTACCACTTTCGCTCGGTATCGCGGTCGCCTCCGGCGCGCCGGTCGCCGCGGGCCTCATTGCCGCCGTAGTCGGCGGTGTCGTCGCCGGGCTACTTGGCGGCTCGGCTGTGCAGGTCAGCGGGCCGACGGCGAGTCTTGCCGTCGTCGTCGCCGAGAGCGTGCACCAATTCGGCTGGGCCGCTACCTGTTTCATCACCATTGGTGCGGGCCTATTGCAGATCCTGTTCGGACTCAGTCGCGTTGCGCGCGGCGCACTCGCCATCGCACCAGTGGTGGTCCATGCGATGCTGGCCGGTATCGGCGTCATCATCGCGCTGCAACAGGTCCATATTCTGCTCGGCGGCAATTCGCTGAGTTCCTCGTTCGCCAGCCTCACTCAGCTACCGCATCAGTTGATGTCGGTCCATCGCGGCGATCTGTTCGTCGGCCTGGTGGTTATCGTCATCCTGACCGGCTGGAAGTTCCTCCCGCGCTCCATCCGGGTCGTACCGGGGCCGCTCGTCGCCGTGCTGGTCGCCACGCTCCTGTCGCTGGTGGGGCCGACTCATGTCGAGCGCGTCGTGCTGAACGGGTCGCTGCTCGATTCCATCGGTTTGCCCGCGATCCCGTCCGGCAGTTGGTTCGCCGTCGCGATGGCGATGGTGACGATCGCGCTGATCGCCAGCGTTGAGAGCCTGCTCTCGGCGGTCGCGGTGGACAAGACGCGGCCCGACCATCGAACCAATTTCGATCGCGAACTGATCGGGCAGGGCTCGGCCAATGTGGTGTCGGGTCTGCTCGGTGGTCTGCCGATTGCGGCAGTGATCGTTCGCAGCATTACCAATGCCCATGCCGGCGCGCGTACCAGGGCCGCGACGGTACTGCACGGCGTGTGGATCCTGCTGTTCGCGGTCGCGCTGGCCGGGCTGGTGCAGCAGATTCCCAAGGCGGCGCTCGCGGGGCTGCTCATCCTCATCGGCGTGCAACTGGTCAAGCTGGCCCATATCCGGTTGGCCCGGCGCAACGGCGACCTGTTCGTCTACGTGGTCACGGTGCTGGGTGTGGTGTTCCTGAATCTGTTGCAGGGCATGGTGATCGGTCTCGTACTTGCCTTCGGCCTGCTGCTGTGGCGCGTGGTGCGGGTGACCATCCACGCCGAACCGGTGGTCGACGCCCACCGCTGGCTGGTCACCATCGATGGCACCTGCACCTTCCTCGCGCTGCCCAAGCTGACCGCGGAACTGGCGAAGGTCCCCGCGGACGTCGACGTGACCATCGAGATGACGGTCGACTTCCTCGACCACGCCTCCTATGAGCTGATCACCGACTGGGCCGGTCTGCGTGCAGTCGCGGGTGGCGCAGTCGATTTCGTCGAAATCGGTAGCGCGCGTATGGCGACCGCGGTTGCGGGTCCGCCCGAGCGTGGGCGCTCGCGTCAGGTTATCGATGAGGTCATCGGACCGTGGCGGCGGACGGGTAATCGGGCCGATCCGATCGCGGCCGGTATCGCCGCCTATCACCGCGGCCACGCCCATCTGATGCGTCCCCATTTGCATGGATTGCGCAACCGGCCCGACGCTGACACCTTCTTCCTGACCTGTGCTGATGCCCGCATCGTGCCGAATGTCATCACCAATAGCGGGCCGGGGGATCTGTTCACCGTTCGCAATGTGGGCAATCTGGTCCCGGCCGGCGGCAGTGATGTCTCGGTGGAGGCCGCGCTGGTCTATGCGCTGGAGAAGCTGGATGTGCGGGCGGTGGTGGTCTGCGGGCACTCCGGTTGCGGCGCGATGGACGCACTGCATCAAGCGGTGCACACGGGACCGGGGCTCGGCGACTGGCTCGCCTACGCGCGGCCGAGCCTGGACCGGTTCCGGCTCGGACATCCGGTCGCCGATGCCGCGGCATTCGCCGGATTCGGCCCGGTCGACCAGCTCGGCATGGTGAATGTGGCGGTGCAACTGGAACGGCTGCATGCCCATCCCGTGGTCCGGCGGGCGATGGAGGAGCGGGGCGTGGCGGTCTCCGGACTGTTCTTCGATCTCGCGACCGCCCGGGTCATCGAGGTGACCATGGACGGCATCGCCGAGTTCGACGACGAGCTGACGGTCGAGGCGTTCGATGGGTTGGTCGATGTGCGGGGCGTGGCTGCCGAGCCCGTCTAGTCGCGTGCTGTCGGGCCGAATGATGCGGCCCGACAGGACAACTCGGCACGGATGTGTCGCGTTTCACACCGATTCGGAGGTATGGATTCGAGCATTTTTCGCCAAGTTCTCAGGCTTTGCTAAGTCTTTACCAATAGCCTTGATGCGATTTACCTCTCGACCCATCGCCGTGTCGGGAACTGCTTCACCGCGATATGCCGGTTCGCGGTCTGTGCCCTGCTGGACATTTTGATCGTCAACCGACCTCGGCGTTCGCGCCGAGTCGGCGAAGGAGAAGTCAATGGCTATTGATAGCGCTGTAGCCGCACCACCGTTACCGCCCACTGAACAGGGCAAGGGCCATCGCAGTTCCGAACCTCTGTCGGATCGTCTGACGTCGATCCTGCGCCACGATCTGCCGTCCTCTATCGTGGTCTTCCTGGTCGCGTTGCCGCTGTCCCTCGGCATCGCCGTCGCCTCCGGCGCGCCCGTCGCCGCCGGGCTCATCGCCGCCGTCATCGGCGGCATCGTCGCGGGCACGCTCGGCGGTTCGATGCTGCAGGTCAGCGGACCCGCCGCGGGTCTGACCGTGGTCGTCGCCGAATCCATCAACCAATTCGGCTGGCGGACAACCACGTTCATTGTCGTCGCGGCCGGTGTGCTGCAAATCCTATTCGGGCTCAGCCGGATTGCGCGGGCCGCGTTGGCCGTCGCGCCGGTGGTGGTGCACGCGATGCTCGCGGGCATCGGCATAACCATTGCGCTGCAACAGGTTCACGTGCTGCTCGGTGGGTCCTCGCATAGTTCCGCCTGGAACAACATCACCCAGTTGCCGTCGCAACTGTTGTCGCTGCACGGCGATGACGCAATCATCGGCGCGGTGGTCATCGCGATCATGCTCGGCTGGCGCCGGGTGCCCGCCAAGGTGCGGGTGGTGCCGGGACCGCTGGTGGCGGTCTTGGTCGGCACGGTGTTGTCGCTGGTGCTGCCCTTCGAGGCCGAGCGAATCGTGTTGAACGGCTCGCTGTCCGACGCCATCGGACTGCCGCAGCTCCCCAGCGGCAACTGGTCCGCGGTGGCGCTGATGATTCTGACCGTCGCGCTCATCGCCAGCGTCGAGAGTCTGCTATCGGCGGTGGCCGTGGACAAGATGCATACCGGTAAGCGCACCAATTTCGACCGTGAGCTGATCGGTCAGGGCTCGGCCAATGTGCTCTCGGGTCTACTAGGCGGTCTGCCGGTTACCGGCGTGATCGTGCGCAGTGCCACCAATGTGCAGGCGGGTGCCCGCAGCCGCGCTTCGGCGATACTGCACGGCTGCTGGATTCTGCTGTTCTCGGTCGTCCTGGCCGGGGTGGTGCAGCAGATTCCGAAGTCCGCGCTCGCTGGTCTGCTGATCGTCATCGGTATTCAGCTGGTGAAGCTGGCCCACATCAAGATGGCCAGGCGCACCGGCGATCTGCTCATCTATGCCGTCACCATCGTCAGCGTGGTCTTCCTTAATCTGCTGGAAGGCGTAATCATCGGTCTGGCACTGGCTTTCGGTCTGCTGCTGTGGCGCGTCGTGCGAGTTGCCGTGGCGGCCACGCAGATTCCCGGTTCGCAGCGCTGGCTGCTGACCATCGACGGCTCCTGCACCTTCCTCGCGCTGCCGAAGCTGTCCGCGGAATTCGCGAAAGTGCCCGCAGGCGTGGACGTCACCGTCGAGATGACGGTCGACTTCCTCGACCATGCCGCCTTCGAAGCCATCGAAGACTGGGTGCGGCAGCAGGAAAGCACCGGCGGCGCAGTCGATTTCGTGGAAATCGGCAGTGCGCGGATGGCGCACGCGACCGCGGGTCCGCCCGCCCGCGGATTCGGGCGTGCGGTGCTCGACGAGATCCTCGGCCCGTGGCGCGGTGACGACGCGAATGCCGACCGGGTGACCTCGGGTGTCGCCGCCTACCATCGCAGCCACGCCCATGTGGTGCGGCCGCATCTGGACGAACTGCGTGACCGTCAGGATCCCGATACCTTCTTCCTGACCTGCGCGGACTCCCGAGTGGTTCCGAACGTCATCACCAACAGCGGACCCGGTGACATGTTCACGGTGCGCAATGTGGGCAATCTGGTGCCGGACAGCGGAGACGCGTCGGTGGAGGCCGCACTGGTCTTCGCGCTGAACGAATTGAATGTGCGGTCCATCGTCGTGTGCGGGCATTCGTCGTGCGGAGCGATGAAGGCGCTGCATTCCGGCGCCGACACTGGACCGGGTATCGAACCCTGGCTCGCCCATGCCCATCCGAGCCTGGAGCAGTTCCAGTTCGGGCACCCGGTGGCACAGGCGGCCGCGGCCGCTGGATTCGGCGAGGTCGACCAGCTGAGCATGGTGAATGTGGCCGTGCAGTTGGAGACGCTGCACCGGCATCCCGCGGTGCGCGCGGCGATGGGCGAGCGTGATGTGACGGTATCGGGCCTGTTCTTCGATATCGCCAGCGCGCGTGTTATCGAGGTGACCGTGAACGGCGTCGCCCATATCGACGACAACGGCGCGCGGGTCACGCCGGAACTCGTCTGAGTCGATGACAGCTGGATCCGCCCGACCTCGCTCGGGCGGATCCACGCATGTCGCTCGTAGGCTGGTGGAGATGAGTGTCGAGTTGGAATCAGAACCCGCGCGCACCGGATGGCGCGCCTTCCGTACCCGGCTGGCCGCGCGACCTACGCTGAACCTCGCCTACCGGATCGGGGTCGCGATGGTCGGTATCGCGGTGCTCGCAATCGGAATCCTGGCGATTCCCTATCCCGGGCCCGGCTGGGCGATCGTATTCGCCGGACTTGGCATTCTCGCCACCGAATTCGCCTGGGCGCGCCGGGTGCTCGGCTGGCTGCGTGACAAGTATCGGCAGGGTATGGCGTGGTACTCCGCACGAGGGCCGGCCATGCGCGTGTTCGCGGCGGTGGCGGCCTTCGCGTTGGTCCTCGCGACACTATGGGTATTGGGAACATTCGGGTTGGTCGGCGGCTGGATCGGAGTCGAATGGCAGTGGTTGCGCGGTCCCCTGCAGTGGTGAACACGGTCCCCGGCCGAACCCTGACCGAACCGGACTGGCTGTCGGCGCGCATCGCGGAAATGGGCCGCTCCTGGGGCACCACCGAACCCCGCGTCTCCGGCACGCTCTGGTGGTGCATGGTCGCATCGGCACTGGTCGAACAGCTCGCCTGCGCCTACGCGAACGACAGACCCGCGCCGGAGCCGTTCTTGGACCGCCTCGACTGCGAGGTCCGCCCGGACGGCGGCATAGAACGCATCCGCATTCACTCCGTCGCAGGTCAAGGTCTCGTAGCCGCGCCGGATGAGAGCGGCACACCGCAAGAGACCGACGCCGCCCTGGGCCATGCCTGCGCGAAGGCGTTGCAGGAGACCTTGGCGGCCGTGATCGGCCCCGTAGCGGCGGTCTCTGGTGCGGGAGTGCCGTCACTCTGGGCGATTGCCGCCGATGCCATCGGGAATCGGGCCCTGGATGCGGGGCAGCCCGAAGCTGGGGTGCGGCTTGCGAGCGAAGTCGGAGGGAAACTGCCGGTACCGCGGTTCGTGGATGTCGACGGGCGGGCCTTTGTCCGCCGGATCTCGTGCTGCCTGGTCTTCGAGGTGCCGAGCTGCGAAATGTGCACCAGTTGCCCGAAGCGGCCCGCCGCCGAACGCAAGCTGCTCCTGGCTCGGCTCGCCGCTGAAAGCTGATCGCTCGCCCAGGCGTCGGATCCGAACACGTTCGGGCGCGTCGAGCCGCCGGGCTTACCGCATCGAACCGGCGGCGGTCATGTGACGGAACCGAATGCTCGATGTCACGTTCGGGTCTCGCGCAACGGCGCCGGCCGGCCCACGACGCGGCGATCCGAGTCCATCGACGCGGGGCCGCCATGGTGCCGATAGCATGGTCGCGCCGGAGCAATTTCGCCTCCGACGATGACCTGTGGGCGACCGCCCGCACCAGCGCGGGAACACGCCCGCCAGCGAACGCCAAGGAGTCTCTCGCCGTGACCACCTCAGCACCTATCAGCCCTGTCGCCCTCGTTCGGGTGCCGGCCGGGACGACGGCGGGTGCCGCGGTGCGCGAGGCGGGGCTGCCGACGAAGGGGCCGGACACCATCGTCGTGGTGCGCGATGCGGAGGGGCTCAAGGATCTGTCCTGGTCCCCGGACACCGATGTCGAGGTCGAGCCGGTCGCCGCCAATACCGAGGACGGGCGCAGCGTGATCCGGCATTCGGCCGCGCATGTGCTGGCCCAGGCCGTACAGCAGGAGTTCCCGGAGGCCAAGCTCGGCATCGGTCCGCCCATCAAGGACGGCTTCTACTACGACTTCCAGGTCGACCGGCCGTTCACCCCCGAGGATCTGGCCAAGCTGGAATCCCGGATGAAGAAGATAGTCAAAGGCGCGCAGCGGTTTTCGCGCCGGGTGGTGGAGGTCGACGACGCGCGCGTCGAACTGGCCAAGGAGCCGTTCAAACTCGAGCTGATCGGTGATAAGTCCGGTATCGACGATCCGGAGGTCATGGAGGTCGGCGGTAAAGAGCTGACCATCTACGACAACCTGGACCCCCGCACCGGCGAAAAGGTCTGGGGCGATCTGTGTCGCGGCCCGCACATACCGACCACCAAATTCATTCCCGCCTTCAAGCTGACCCGCAGCTCCGCCGCCTACTGGCGCGGTGACCAGAACCGCGAGGATCTGCAGCGCATCTACGGCACCGCGTGGGAATCGCAGGAGGCTCTCGACGAGCATCTGCACCTGCTCGAGGAGGCAGAGCGCCGCGACCACCGCAAACTCGGTCTGGAGCTGGACCTGTTCAGCTTCCCGGACGAACTCGGCTCCGGCCTGCCGGTCTTCCATCCCAAGGGCGGCATCATCCGCAAGGAGCTCGAGGAGTACTCGCGCCGTCGCCACGTCGCCGCGGGCTATGAATTCGTCAATACGCCGCACATCACCAAGGGACATCTGTTCGAGGTCTCCGGTCACCTGGACTGGTACAAGGACGGCATGTTCCCGGCCATGCACCTGGACGCCGAACTCAACGAGGATGGCACCGTCCGCAAGCCCGGCCAGGACTACTACGTCAAGCCGATGAACTGCCCGATGCACAACCTGATCTTCCGCTCGCGCGGCCGGTCTTATCGGGAACTGCCGCTGCGGATGTTCGAATTCGGCTCGGTCTACCGCTATGAGAAGTCCGGTGTCGTGCACGGCCTGACCCGGGTGCGCGGTATGACCCAGGACGACGCGCACATCTACTGCACCAAGGAGCAGATGCACGCCGAGCTGACCAGCACGCTGCAATTCGTGCTCGGCCTGCTCGCTGACTACGGCCTCGACGACTTCTACCTCGAGCTGTCCACCAAGGATCCGAAGAAGTTCGTCGGCTCCGACGAGATCTGGGACGAGGCCACCGAAACCCTCGCCGAGGTGGCCGAGGCTTCCGGACTCGAGCTGGTCCCGGATCCGGGTGGCGCCGCCTTCTACGGTCCGAAGATCTCCGTGCAGGCCAAGGATGCGCTCGGTCGCACCTGGCAGATGTCGACCATCCAGCTCGACTTCAACCTGCCCGAGCGCTTCAACCTGGAATACACCGCCTCCGACGGCACCAAGCAGCGGCCGGTAATGATCCACCGCGCCCTGTTCGGTTCCATCGAGCGCTTCTTCGGCGTGCTCACCGAGCATTACGCGGGCGCCTTCCCGGCCTGGCTCTCGCCGGTCCAGGTGGTGGGCATCCCGGTTGCGGAAACCTTTGCGCCGCATCTGGATTCGGTGATCGAACAGCTGCGGGACGCGGGCATTCGCGCGCAGGTCGATCGCAGCGACGACCGGATGCAGAAGAAGATCTTCAACAACACCGCGCAGAAGATCCCCTTCATGTTGCTCGCCGGTGAGCGCGATGTGAACGCGGGTGCGGTCAGCTTCCGCTTCCGCGACGGCACCCAGGTCAACGGCGTGCCGGTCGCCGCCGCGGTGGCCACGATCGTGGAATGGATCGCGAACCGGGAGAACGCCTCGCCGACCGCCGAGGGTTTTGTGGTGAAGGGCACGGTATGAGTGGTCAGGGCCCGGAGGAAGAAGCTTGCGTAACCACGGAGGGGCCCCGCTCAAACCAGAACGGACAGAGCATGACTGAGCGCACGGCGCCGGACGGGCTCGCGGATTTGAACGCGGACTCGGACGAGCACGGGAGCATCGTGGATAGCGGGGCAGGGGAGCCGGATCGGTTGCAGCGGTTGTGGACTCCGTACCGGATGTCCTATATCGCAGAGGCGGCCACGTCCAATCCGAAAGACACCACGGGCCATCCGTTCACGGATATTCCGAAGATGACGGATGAGGACGGATTGGTCATCGCTCGTGGCGAACACGTCTACGCGGTACTGAATCTCTATCCGTACAACCCGGGGCACATGATGGTCGTGCCCTACCGTAAGGTGGCCAACCTCGAGGATCTGACGCTCGAGGAGAGCGCCGAACTGATGTCTTTCACCCAGCAAGCGATTCGGGTGATGAAGCGGGTCTCGCGGCCGCACGGTTTCAATGTCGGTCTGAATCTCGGTGGGGTGGCCGGTGGCTCACTCGCCGATCACCTGCATCAGCACATCGTGCCGCGCTGGGGCGGGGACGCCAACTTCATCACCATCGTCGGCGGTGTGAAGGTCATGCCGCAGTTGTTGCGGGAAACTCGGGCGCTGCTTTCGGCGGCGTGGAAGGAAGTCGAGTAGGGTGCTCAGCTTCTTCGGCCGCGAGACGTTCTCCAAAGCGACTGCGCCGCTGGGCAGAGCGCTTGTCAGTACCGGACTCACTCCCGACGCGATCACGGTGATCGGCACCGTCGCCTCGATCACGGCCGCGGTCACCTTGTTCCCGACCGGACATCTGTTCTGGGGAACCATGGTGATCTGGCTGTTCGTCATGTTCGACATGCTCGACGGCGCCATGGCCAGAGCCCGTGGCGGCGGCACGAAATACGGTGCGGTACTGGATGCCACCTGCGACCGGGTCGCCGACGGCGCTATTTTCGCCGGGTTGGCCTGGTGGGCGGTGTATCACGAGAACAGTAAGCCGCTGTTCCTGGCGACCCTGGTGGTTCTGGTTACCTCCCAGGTGATTTCGTACGCGAAGGCGCGCGCCGAGGCGAGTGGCCTATCCGCGGACGGTGGACTCATCGAGCGGCCGGATCGGCTGATCATCGTTTTGGTCGGCGCCGGGCTCACCGGTATCGGTGGGTATTGGGGGATCGAATGGCTGACCTGGGCCGTACACGTGGCGATGTGGATTCTGGCGGTGTTGAGCATTATCACGGTATTCCAGCGGGTGCTGGCGGTCCGGAATTCGCCGGGCGCGCGGGACGTGATTCCGCCCGCGCCGCCACAGAATCCGGCGGACGCGACGGAGTTGCCCTCGTGAGCGAGCGCCAGCGAATGCACCATCAACACAGTGCGCTCTCGCGCACGACGGAGCCGAAAGCCAGCGAGGCGCGGTCGTGAGTTCCGAGTCCGAAGGCGTCGGCTCACGGATCAAGTCCGGACTGACGGATTGGGCGTATGCGGCGGGTTGGCGGGTGGTGCGCGCGCTGCCCGAGTCGACGGCGCGGCGGGCCTTCGATTGGGGCGGTAATCGGGTCGCGGACAAGGCGAATCGCGCATTCCGTGCCGGTGGCGGGCCCAATCAGTTGCGGCGCAATCTCGCTCGCGTGCTCAGTGTGAGCCCGGCCGAGGTGCCCGACGAACTCATCCGCGCGAGCATGCGGTCCTACGCCCGCTACTGGCGCGAAGCCTTCCGACTGCCGACGATGGACCACTCCTCATTGACCGGTTCGCCGGTGGCGGGCGTGGAGAATCTGGATGCCGCACTGGCGCGGGGACGTGGTGTAGTGCTGGCGCTGCCGCACTCCGGGAACTGGGATGCGGCCGGGGTCTGGTTGGTCAACCACAGCGGTACCCTCGCGACCGTCGCTGAACGGCTGAAGCCGGAATCGCTGTTCGAGCGGTTTGTTGCCTACCGGGAGAGCCTCGGGTTCGAGGTATTCCCGCTGACCGGTGGTGAGCAGCCGCCGTTCACCGCGCTGGCCGCCCGCCTGCGCGCGAACAATGTCGTATGCCTGATGGGTGAGCGGGACCTGACCGATAAGGGCGTCCCGGTGACCATGTACGGCGAGCGCACTTGGCTGCCCGCGGGCGCGGCGAAGCTGGCCATCGAGACCGGCGCGGCGCTGATTCCGGTGCACCTCTGGTTCACCGTCGATGCCGATGGTCGCGAAGGATGGGGAATGAAGACCGAAACGCCGCTGGATGTTTCGGGCGGCGTTGCGGCGGCCACCCAGGCGCTGGCCGACCGGTTCGCGGCCAATATCGCCGAGCACCCGGCCGATTGGCATATGTTGCAGCCACAATGGGAGCAGGACCTTTCGGCGCAGCGGCGGGCCAGGATCGCCGCGGCACAAGCCGGGATGGAAAGCGCCAAAGGGGAGAAGACACCATGAAAATCGGCATGGTCTGCCCCTATTCGTTCGATGTCCCCGGTGGTGTGCAGGCCCATGTCGTGGAATTGGCGCGGGTATTCATCGAACGCGGCCACAAGGTGAGCGTGCTCGCGCCCGCATCGGAGGACACGCCGCTGCCGGATTTCGTGGTGTCAGCCGGTCGTGCGGTGGCGATTCCGTACAACGGTTCGGTGGCCCGGTTGTCCTTCGGCCCCATGGCCTACACTAGGATTCGGCGTTGGATCGACGGCAACGACTTCGATGTACTGCACATCCACGAACCGAATGCGCCGAGCCTGTCCATGCTCGCGCTGAAGATCGCCGAGGGGCCGATCGTCGCGACCTTCCACACCTCGACCACGAAATCGTTGGTGCTGAGCACTTTTCAGGGTGTGCTGCGTCCCTATCACGAGAAGATCAGCGGCCGGATCGCGGTCTCCGAGTTGGCGCGGCGCTGGCAGGTGGAGGCGCTCGGTTCGGATGCGGTGGAGATCCCCAACGGTGTCGATGTGCCCGCGTTCGCGCGGGCCCCGATGCTGCCCGGATATCCGCGCGCGGGCGGGACGGTGCTGTTCCTCGGTCGCTATGACGAACCACGCAAGGGGATGGAAGTCCTGCTCGGCGCGCTGCCCGAATTGGTGCGCAGACACTCGGATGTCGAGATCCTCATCGTCGGGCGCGGTGACGAGGACCGACTGCGCCGCGAGGCCGGGCCGCTCGCCCGCCACCTGCGCTTCCTCGGCCAGGTATCGGACGAGGACAAGGCCTCGGCAATGCGCAGCGCGGATGTGTACGTCGCGCCGAATCTCGGTGGGGAGAGCTTCGGCATCATTCTGATCGAGGCGATGGCGGCCGGAACTGCCGTGGTGGCAAGCGAATTGGATGCCTTCCGTCGAGTATTGCGCGATGGCACCGCGGGAATGCTTGTCCCGGTGGGGGATTCGACTCTGCTCGCCGCGGCGCTGGATACCCTGCTCACCGATGATGTGCGCCGCGAAGCCCTGATCCATACCGCCAACCAAGTGGTCAGCGAATACGACTGGCCCGTGGTCGCCGAACAGATCCTGCGGGTCTACGAAACCGTCACGGTGGGGGATACGCGCGTGCGGGCCGCCGGATGATCGATTGCACGGTGAGGGCCGCTCCATGATTACGTTCTCCGCCACAACGGTTCTCGTACTCGCGCTCATCGCGGCGGTGGTCGTGGCGATCGGTCTGTGGGCTGCCTCGACGGCGAACCGGCTCGACCGGCTGCACGTGCGGTCGGATCAGTCCTGGCAGGCCCTCGACGGTGCACTGGCGCGGCGGGCGGTGGTGGCCAGGTCGGTCGCCGTGGCCATAGCGGGCCCGAGCGCCGATTCCGCGCTGGTCGAGCAGGCCAAACGGCTGACCGCACTTGCCGATCGGGCCGAGCGTGCGGGCCGCGCCGACCGCGAAACCATCGAAAATCAGCTTTCCGCAGCACTTTCCACGGTCGATATCGCCCAGTTGCGCCCACAGCAGGTCGCCGAACTCGCCGATGCCGAGGCCCGGGTGCTCATCGCGCGCCGCTTCCACAACGACGCGGTCCGCGACACCCTCGCCCTGCGCACCCGCCGCCCGGTACGCATCTTGCACCTGGGCGGCACCGCGCCGCTCCCGACGTACTTCGAGATCAGCGAACGCGCCACCCCGGCGGCCTCGACCGGCTTGGCTGTCGATACGGTGCGCACCTCGGCGCGTGTAGTGCTGCTCGACGAACAGGACCGCGTGCTGCTCATGCGCGGCAACGACCCGAAAACCCCCGACGTCTTCTTCTGGTTCACGATCGGCGGCGGTGTGGAACCGGGGGAAACCCTGCGCAGTGCCGCGGTGCGCGAGCTCTGGGAGGAGACTGGATATACCGCGGATCCGACCAGTCTGCGCGGTCCCATCTGGCGGCGGGTCGCGGTATTTCCGTTCGACGGTGAACTTATCCGCGCCGAGGAGCTGTTCTTCGCCCTGCGCGTCCCCGCCTTCGACCCCGAACCGGGCAATCTGACCGCGGTCGAGCGGCGCAGCATTACCGACAACAAGTGGTGCACCGGGGCGGATATCGTCGCCTTGGATCACACCGGCGAGACCGTCTATCCGTACCACTTGGACCAGCTGCTTCCCGAAGCTGCCGCAGCTGCGCTGGCCGATTCCGATCCTCAGGTGCGGTCTATCCGGTGATCGGGGATTGCCCCGAGCGCCCATTCCTGCCTCGACTGCGCGGCTTCCCGCCGCATCGGCGCGAGCACCGGGCTCGGGTCGGTTACCGCCGCCGGTGCGCGATCAGCGTGCGCGCCTGGATCTTTCGGCTGTGATGTGTTTCACGATCGTGATAGCGTCGCGACTGGATTGCTGCCGCATGGGTAGTGCTGGTGGGGGAGCGCTACCGGAAGTTCTGGTGGTACTTCCACTGCAGTGAGATGGTCCGTTGGCGTGTGGAAGGTATGCAGTACATGTCCTACCTGTTGTTCGATTTCTTATTGCCGTTGTTGGGTTCTGATGCCGCGGGGTATTGGGCCCAGTTGCTGGTAGTCGGCCCGCTGTAGTTCTTGTCGGGTGTTCGTCCGGGGCGGCGCAATACTTGCGTCGGCCCGACGGATCCGTCTCGTGACGGGTCCAGTGGCTGCGGGCCGGACGTAGACTCGCTGGTCGGGGCAAGGCCAGTGCTGTCCAACTGGCTATCAAGTGGCCTGATCGGCCCGCCTAGAATCGGTGGCGTTAGTTCCAAGCGACCCGATTGGCGCACATGACTCAGGAGTTTGCCGTGACCACGCCCGAGACCACCAACACCATCGGCACCGCCCGCGTGAAGCGCGGGATGGCCGAGATGCTCAAGGGCGGGGTGATCATGGATGTCGTCACCCCCGAGCAGGCCAAGATCGCCGAGGACGCCGGCGCGGTCGCGGTGATGGCCTTGGAGCGTGTTCCGGCCGATATCCGCGCACAGGGCGGCGTCTCCCGGATGAGCGATCCGGACATGATCGACGGCATCATCTCCGCCGTCTCCATTCCGGTCATGGCCAAGGCGCGTATCGGCCACTTCGTGGAGGCGCAGATCCTGCAGAGCCTCGGCGTCGACTACATCGACGAATCCGAGGTGCTGACCCCCGCCGACTACGCCAACCACATCGATAAGTGGAACTTCACCGTGCCGTTCGTGTGCGGTGCCACCAACCTGGGCGAGGCGCTGCGCCGGATCACCGAGGGTGCGGCCATGATTCGCTCGAAGGGTGAGGCCGGCACTGGCGACGTCTCCAATGCCACCACCCACATGCGCAAGATTCGCGCCGAGATCCGCAAGCTGTCGTCGCTGCCGGAGGACGAGCTGTTCGTCGCCGCCAAGGAGCTGCAGGCGCCGTACGAGCTGGTGCGGGAGGTCGCCCAGACCGGCAAGCTGCCGGTGGTGCTGTTCACCGCGGGCGGCATCGCCACCCCCGCCGACGCCGCGATGATGATGCAGCTCGGCGCCGAGGGTGTCTTCGTCGGCTCGGGCATCTTCAAGTCCGGCAATCCGGCCGAACGCGCCGCCGCCATTGTCAAGGCGACCACCTTCTACGACGACCCGGATGTGCTGGCGAAGGTTTCGCGCGGTCTGGGCGAGGCCATGGTCGGCATCAATGTCGAGGAGCTGCCGGTCGATCACCGGCTGGCCGAGCGCGGTTGGTGATCGACCGCTGAATCGAATCGACGCCCGCGGCACCGGGATTGCTTGATCCACTGCCGCGGGCGTTGCTCGTTCTGTGCGAGGGGGGGAGAAGCTGTCGCGGCCCTCACAGTTGTCTTATGCCCGCCACAGAGTTGGTGGCTAGCTTCGGAATTCGGTGTACGTCGACGGCCGTGCGGGCAGTTCGCGCGGCACCGCCAGGGTCACGGACTGTCCGAACGGCAAAGGATGATCAGTTGAAGCTTCGTAAGACCGGACGTATCGCGATCGCGGGTCTGGCCGCCGTGGCCGCGCTCAGCCTGTCGGCGTGTGGCAGCGATGACTCGAAGACCGCGACCACGCCGACCAAATCCTCGACCAGCGTCACGAGGTCGAATGCGAACGTCCCGCCGACCCCGAGCGTCGCCGACCTCAACGCTCAGTTGCTCCGTGCGCTGGACCCGTCGGTACCGAGTTCGGAAAAGCTGGATCTGGTGCAAGGCGCGACCGCGGATCCGGAACTGCCGAACCGCTTGGCGCAGGCCTACCAGCAGGCGGGCGCCAAAGCCGAGGTTATCGAGGTGAGCGCCTTCGGCGACGCACTCAATGCCAAGTCGAAGTTCACCATCAACGGCCAGGAGAACATCGTCGATGTGCCCTTCGTAGCCGAGGATGGTAAGTGGAAGGTCGAAAAGAGTTGGGCCTGCACCATGTTGACCAATCTCGGTCAGCAGTCGACGGCCTGCGGTTAGTCCCTGATCCCGGCCGCGGGTGGGTTCGGCCGGGGGAGTAGGTGATTCGAGGCGGTGAGCATCCTGCTCACCGCCTCACTGCGTCTTCCATCGCGAATATTCGCACTCTTCCTAGGGTTTCGCGCCCCTTACGGGCTCCCGCAGGGGAACGGATCCCCAGAAGGGAATCGACTCCTGGTGTACAGACATATTGATACGTAGATATGCGCATCTAAATATGGATAGCGGAAATGTCTGTCACCGAACAAAATTGCAAGGAGGGGCGGCCAGTGTTCTGGGATTGTACGACTACCGACGAGTGGTGTCGTCTATTCGGAGTGCCGGACGATCCGGGTGGTCCCAGCGGATGAAAAAGCTTGGGATGCTGGGGTTGTCGCGGTCGTGGCGGAGGAGGGCGGGGATGGTCCACCGGTCATCGGGTGGGGTGCGGCGGTGTAGGGCCGGTTGGGACATGTCGAGGTGGACGGTCAGATCGAAGTCGAGGCCGCGGCCCAACAGCATGGGGCCCGCGACGAACAGGACGGTGTCAGGGGCGGCAGTGCGGATGGGAGAGCGGGCCGAGCGGTCGCGTGCCTCGTCCCATAGTGCCGGGAGCCAACGGGTGTCGTGGCGTAGCGCTCGGATGACTTCGCGGTCGAGTGCGGCGTAATCGAACCAGGCAGTGCGATAAGACATTTCGTCGGTGCGGCCGAATTCCATGCGGAGCGAGGCGGGGCGGATGTAATCGTGCAGCGCGACGACCTCGGCGGTGCGTCCGGTGTCACGCAGTGCGGTGGCGATTCGGTCCGCGATCGTGACGGGTTCGGCGGCGTCGGCACCGTCGATGGCGATCAGCACCCGCCCGCCCAGCTCGCGGATACGGTCGACGACGAGTTCGACGAGGCCGTCCAGGGTGATCGGATCGAAATGCGGCACCGATCCATTCCATCAAACGATGCTGTCGAACCCCGTTCTGGGCGGCGGACACGGACATTGCCGAGAGGTCACCGACAGGCCGCATCAGCGCTCGGGATAATCTCGGCCTCATGGCGACAATCGAAGAGGCGCTGGAGATCGAGCGGCTCGAGCGGGACATCTTCCGTGGCGCGTCCACCAAGACCCAGCTCGTGCGCACATTCGGCGGACAGGTTGCCGGCCAGGCGCTGGTGTCGGCGGTGCGGACGGTGGAGCCGCGGTTCCAGGTGCATTCGCTGCACGGATACTTCTTGCGGCCGGGCAATCCGGAAGAGCGGACCGTGTACCTCGTGGAGCGCATCCGCGACGGCCGGTCCTTCTGCACCCGCCGGGTCACCGGCGTACAGGACGGCGCCGCGATATTCACCATGTCGGCGTCGTTCCATGTCGGTGACTCGGGTCCGGAACACCAGGACGAGATGCCGCAGGTGCAGGGGCCGGATGAGCTTCCCGATGCCAGCACCACGATGAGTCCCGAGCGACTGTGGGCGATGCGCGAATGGGAGCACTGGGATATCCGCACCGTGCCCCAGGATGTGGTGACCCGCCGTGACGGCGTCGTCTCCCCGCAGCAGGTGTGGTTCCGCTACCGGCATCCGCTGCCCGACGACCCGGTCGTGCACGTGTGCACCCTCGCCTACATGAGCGATATGACCCTGCTCGGCTCCTCCAAGGTCACTCACCCCGATGAGCCGACCCAGAACGCCTCGCTCGATCACGCCATGTGGTTCCTGCGCCCGTTCCGTGCCGACGAGTGGCTGCTCTACGACCAGTCCTCGCCGTCCGCGGGCTTCGGTCGTGCACTGACCGGCGGCAAGATTTTCAACCGCGCGGGCGAGTTGGTTGCCGCGGTTGTGCAAGAGGGCTTGATTCGCACCTTACGCGGGGAGTGAGCGCCGAAACGCTCAGTTTTCCCAGTGTCGGGAAATGCCGAACGGTCTGTATTTTGCTCGGGCGGCTCGTAGACTGCCGCGCAAAGAAGTCGCCGACCAGGAACGACGGTTTCAATGCGTCAAGAATGGAGGCAGGAATGTGGCTGTCGGGAGCTTTTCCTACCAGAACGGATCTGGCTATTCGGACCGGATCGATAATCCGGACGAGTACCGGACCTACAACATAGCCATCGGCCGGGGAGCGGCGGACAACCAGACGAATGCGACGGTCTGGCTGTACGCCAGGACGGACGGTCAAGGGGATTCGATCTACCTCGATCCGGGTGCCAGCACCTACGTGAGCTCCGGCTACCAGAGCTGCAAATTCACCAGCTGACCGGCCGGATGCGTCTCGTCGGGCGCTGGCCACATGGATGCACGGGTGGCACGCCACGGTTTCGGTCATCCGACGTAGTTCGCGTTCGAGTTCGTCGCTGACTGGGCAGCGCCCGGACTCAATGCCGGTCTGCGCGATGGTGAATGCGACGCCGATTACCACCGTGAGCAGGGCCACAGTAGCGCGCCTCGTAAGCTCATGGCGTGAACGCATCGGTCGCCTCGCCCGCAACGGGCGCGCAGCGCAGTCCCGACCGGCCCACCATCGGCGTGCTGGCCTTGCAGGGTGACGTGCGCGAACATGTCGCCGCACTCGCGGAATGCGGTGCGCAACCGGTGCTGGTGCGTCGCATCTCCGAGCTGGCCGCGGTGGATGCGCTGGTGCTGCCCGGTGGCGAATCGACCGCGATCAGCAAGCTGCTGGAGGTCTTCGAACTCCTCGAACCGGTGCGCGCGCGACTGCGGGAAGGTATGCCCGCCTTCGGATCCTGCGCCGGGATGATCCTGCTCGCCTCCGAAGTGCTCGACACCCGCCCGGATGCCAAGCATCTGTCCGGTATCGATATGACGGTGCGGCGCAATGCATTCGGACGTCAGGTCGATTCGTTCGAGACCGATCTGGACTTCGCCGGGCTGACCGACGGCCCGGTGCGCGCGGTGTTCATCCGGGCGCCGTGGGTGGAGCGGGTGGGCGCGGGTGTCGAGGTGCTTGCGACGGTTCCCAGTGGCCCGGCCGCCGGGCGCATTGTCGCAGTGCGACAGGGAAAGGTAGTCGCGACGTCGTTCCATCCGGAGGTCACCGGCGATTTGCGGGTGCACCAGATGTTCGTCGATCTGGTTCGCGACGTCCAGTAGTCGCCCATAGGAACTCGCCGTAACCGGACGAGTAGGCTGAGAGAGTTGTCTACCCGGCCGGTGCGGGTACCGTGCGCACGATCAAACGTGCTGTCGACTGGAGGAAGTAGGGAATGAGCGGCCACTCCAAATGGGCCACCACCAAGCACAAGAAGGCGGGGATCGACGCGAAGCGCGGCAAGCTCTTCGCCAAGTTGATCAAGAACATCGAGGTGGCGGCCCGCACTGGTGGCAGTGACCCCGCGGGAAATCCGACGCTGTACGACGCCATCCAGAAGGCGAAGAAGTCGTCGGTTCCGAACGACAACATCGAGCGTGCTCGCAAGCGCGGCGGCGGTGAAGAGGCCGGCGGCGCCGACTGGCAGACCATCATGTACGAGGGCTACGGCCCCAATGGTGTCGCGGTGCTGATCGAATGCCTCACCGACAACCGCAACCGCGCCGCTGGCGAGGTGCGCGTGGCGATGACTCGCAATGGCGGCAATATGGCCGATCCGGGTTCGGTTTCCTATCTGTTCCACCGCAAGGGCATCGTGACCCTGGAGAAGAACGGGCTGTCCGAGGACGACGTGCTGGTGGCCGTGCTCGACGCTGGCGCCGAGGAGGTCAACGACCTCGGTGAGTCCTTCGAGGTCATCAGTGAGCCATCGGATTTGTTCCCGGTGCGCAAGGCGCTGCAGGATGCCGGAATCGATTACGACTCCGCCGAATCCGGCTTCCAGCCGTCGGTATCGGTCGCCGTCGACGTCGATGGCGCGCGCAAGGTATTCAAGTTGGTCGACGCGCTCGAGGACAGCGACGACGTACAGAACGTCTACACCAACGTAGACATCTCCGACGAGGTCGGCGCCCAGTTGGAGCAGGACTGACGTTTGTCGGTGCATCGGTCACTTTGACGTACAGAACGTCACTGCATCCGATGGTAGACATCTCCGACGAGGTTGATGCCCAGTTGGAACAGGACTGACGGCGGGACATCAATGATCGGCGCCGCGGGGCGGTTCGCAGAGATGCGGACCGCCCCGAGTGCCTTTCGCATCCGGAGCGCGGCGGTTATTCCGCGATTCGTGTCCGATCGGACCACTCGTAGACCCGCAGCCGCCCCTCGGGCGTATCGGCCTCCCGATTGGTGACCTTGAAGTGCTCGTATCCGCCACGGTATTCGACTTTGAGCTCGACGCCGGGCGGCGTGATCGCAACGATGCGAGCGGGCAAGTCTTTCGGCCCACCTTCTAGGACAGCCTTCGAAACATTGCTCATCCTTCGGATGGTATGTCTCGAATGTGATGCACGCCACGAACGTGGCCGAATGCCCGCATTGTCTCGGGTGGATTCCGAGGCCCCGGCCCGGGGCGGTAGCTGATATCGCCTCGCTGACCGGCCAATGATTGCTATTGATTAGCTGATGGCATTTCCTGGATGTGCGGCAATCTGATCATAGGGGCCGATCGCGGTGGTGTAACGGTTGCGGTCAGATTGCTGATAACAGAATCGAGTGCTGCGACACAATGCCGCGGCCACCCGATCAGGCTCTGCGCACCGAGAACTTGTCCCGCCCAGAAAGAGACCAGCCATCATGCGTCGATCCCTTGCCGACGAGCATCCCGGCGATTCAACCGACCTGAATATCACCCTCGCCCCGCTCGCGGTCGCGACTGGACTGATCCTGCTCATCCCCGCATTCGCCACGGTGAACCGGATGCCCGGCTGGGCTGCCGACTATGGCGCCAGTCTGGTGTACTTCGCGATCTTCCTATACGTGGCGATTGCCGGACGCCTGACGTGGTGGGGCGCCGAAATTCTGATCGACCACGGTAAGAAGCGCTGATCCGCGTTCACGGCGCCGTGAGGACCAATTTGCCTACAGTGCGGCTGGTTTCGCCGAGTGCGTGCGCTTTCGCCACCTCTTCGAACGGGTAGACCCCGGCGACGGCCGGACGCAATGCCCCGGATTCGGCGAGTTTTGCGAGCGCGATCATTCCGGCGTGATCGTCCTGCACCAGCATGCGTACTGCCCGGACTCCCAATTGCTTTGCCTCGGTAGCTAATTCGACTGCGCCGAAGGCGCGCAGCGAGACCAGCAGACCGCCGGGACGGAGCGTGCGCAGGGAGCGCAGGCTGTTCTGGTCATCGATCGAATCCAGCACGACGTCGACACCGTGCACCGTCTCGGTGAAATCGGTTGTGCGATAATCGATTGTCTCGTCCGCGCCGATTTCGCGGAGGAATTCGTGGTTGGCCGCGCTCGCAGTTCCGATGACGTGTGCGCCGCGCGCCTTGGCGATCTGAACGGCGAAGTGTCCGACGCCGCCCGCCGCAGCATGGATCAGGATGCGTTGTCCAGCTTGCAGGTTCGCGGTATCTACGATGGCCTGCCAGGCGGTTAGGGCGGCCAACGGTATGGCTGCGGCCTGAATGTGGTCCAGGTTCACCGGCTTCGGGGCGAAGGCGCGAGCGGGGCCGACGACGTATTCGGCGAAGGCGCCGTGTCCGTACGGATAGGGGAGCATGCCGAAGACCTCGTCGCCCGGCTCGAACAGGGTGACACCGATACCCGTGGCCGCCACTTCACCCGATACATCCCAACCCAACACGAAGGGTGGTTCGCCGAGGAAGAGTCCCGAGACGCCGCGATGCCGCCAATCGGTCGGGTTGAGACCGGCTGCCCGCACCCGGACGAGGATCTCGCCGGGCCCGGGCGTCGGGATGGGCAGTTCGACTTCGGTCAGGACCTCGGGGCCGCCGATCACGTCTTGGCTGATCGCCCACATGGTGGTGTCGTTCATGTTGTTCAGCCTGCCGTCGACGCCGGCCACAGAAAATGGCATGATTGCCAATATTCGATATGATCGTGCCATGGTCGCTACCTCGAATGTGCAGGCGGCGCGACACCGGGTGGTCGTGCTCGCATTGGACGGGGTTTATCCGTTCGAGCTCGGGATTGCGAGCCGGGTCTTCAGTACTGTCGCGCAGCTGTACGACGTGAGCACCTGCTCGATCGATGGCGCACCGGTGCCGAGCCGGTCCGATTTCGCCATTGCCGTCCAGCATGACAGCCGGGCGCTGGCGACCGCCGATACCGTGGTGATACCGGCCTGCGATATCGATATGACGCTCGATGGCACGCTGCCGCCCGCGGTGGCCGCGGCGTTCACGCACATCCGTCCCGGCACCCGCATCGTGTCGATCTGTACCGGGGCATTCGTGACCGCCGCCGCCGGATTGCTCGACGGTCGTCCCGCGACGACGCACTGGAATGTGGCCGAACTGTTCCGGCGCACCTTTCCGCGGGTGCGGCTGAATACCGATGTGCTCTACGTCGACGACGATGACGTGCTCACTTCGGCAGGCGCGGCGGCAGGCATCGACCTTTGCCTGCACTTGGTGCGCCGCGACCACGGCAGTGCGGTCGCGAATACGGTGGCGCGCCGCTGCGTCGTGCCGCCGTGGCGCGATGGCGGCCAGGCGCAATACATCGAACAGCCGGTGCCGCCATCGACCTCGGCGGGCACCGCGGCCGCCCGGCACTGGGCACTCGAGAACCTCCGATTGCCTTTGACCATGGACGATCTCGCCGTCCAGGCCCGAATGAGCAAGCGCACCTTCGCCCGCCGCTTCCGTGACGAGGTCGGCATGAGCCCCGGGCGCTGGCTCATCCAACAGCGCGTCTTCCGGGCCCGCCACCTCCTCGAATCGACCGATTTGACCGTGGACCGCATCGCGGGCGAAGTCGGCTTCGCCACCGGCAGCTCACTGCGCCAACACCTGCACGATTCCATCGGCATATCCCCGTTGGCTTATCGCCGAACCTTCCGCGCCGAGTCGGTCGTGCCAGCCGAAGCGCTGGGCTGAGCGGCGACTCGATTCATCAACCCCGCAACAGGTTTCAGGTCGCGTCGGGTACCGGAAGACCGACGCGGGCGACGATCCAGGGGAACGACGAGATGAACGCGGCCGAGGCGAATTGCCAGGTGTGGCCGCCCTGGGTGGTGTGGATGGTGCAATCGATGCCGACTGCATGCCCTGCGTCGCACAGCTTTTCGGCGGCGCCGACCTCACCGGTGTCGAAAACTCCGTCGTGGCCGCCCATGCCGACGTTGTCATCTTCTGCGACTGCGGACTGCTGATGTGCGCCATGGGATCCCGGACCGGACTTGGGCGGGGTGAGATCGTCGAACAGACCTGCCGTGCCGGTGTAGGGGCCGTGTTCGGCCATGACGGTGAGCGGATCGAACGCGGCCCAGCGGTCGGCGTCGCCGCCGAAAAGCCTTCGGATCGTTTGTTCCTTATTGCCCGAGGCCGGACCGAGGTCGCCTGCGATATCAACGAAGGTGCGCACCAATTCGGGATGCATGACCGCCAGATCGACCGCGCAGGTGCCACCCATGGACCAGCCGACCACCGCCCAGTTCGCCGGATCCGCGGAGGCGCCGAACCGAGATTCGATATAACTGGGCACATCTCGGGTCAGATGATCTGCGGCATCACCGCGCGGACCGTTCACGCATTCGGTGTCATTGTTGAAACTGCCGCTGGAATCGACGAAGACGAGAATCGGCGCGCGCCCGCCGTTGGCGGCGGTGAACTTGTCGACCTCGGGCATGATCTGGCCGCTGCGGATCCAGTCGGCGGGCGTATTGAATTCGCCGCCGATCATCATCACGACCGGAAGTGTCGGTGGCGTCGGACCGGCGAACCAGGCCGGCGGCAGGTACACATATTCGGTTCGATGCGGAAAACCGCTGGCCGCGTCCGGAATTTGCACCGGCACGATCTTGCCGGTGCTGACATTGGTATTGCGCAGTCCGGGCAGCGCATCGATATCGGTCTGGTTCGGCAGCGGACCCGCGGTGAGCGCATTCCACGCCGACTGCACGGTGGTGTAGTAGCCCACCCACTGATTGAGCACGATGCCGGTGCTCAACAGTGCCAACGGAATGGCGAGCACCGAGACGCCGCGCCGCCACCACCTGGCACTGCGCCAGCCGAGCGCGGCGACCGCGATGGCCGCCACCGCGACGCCGACACAGGCCCACAACTCGACCGGCGCCGGATCCGAGGCCAGCCCCTGATCATTCACATATGCCCACGCGGCCACCGCGCCCCCCGCACCGAGTGCAACGCAGACCGGCAGCAGCACCAGCCGCCAGCGCCGGGTCCGCCAGCCGACCGCCAGGATCAATGCGGCCACCGCGACCAATTCGACGGTCACCGGCAGCCAGCCGTGCAGCAGCGAGATGCCGTGGTGAAAACCGTTCTGATAGTTCGGATTCAGATTCGCCGAAGGCAACCGCGGTGGTGGTGGCGGTGTCACAGGGGTCGCGGGTGCGGCGAGCGGGGCACGGACTACGGGCACCTAGGGCATTGTCGAGACCGTTCCTCGAGAAAGCCTGTGAATTCGCTCCGATGAACCTGGGCGCCCCGGAAACGCTGGTCGATGGCAGGTCGATAACCGCACAGGTGAACCGGTCTCCGAACAGTCGTGTCCGGTAAAGTCCAGTAGCCGGTCGTGCAGGGATTCAGGAGGGGGCACATGACTTATCAACCACCGCCGCAGTACCCGGGTTATCCGGGGCAGGGGTATCCGGGCTACCCGGGATATCCGCCGCAGCCGCCCAAGGGCAAGCCGGTGTGGCCATGGGTCCTCGGCGGCGTCTTCCTGGCGATCGTGCTCACCGTCGGCGGCTGCGTCGCGGTATTCGGATCCGTCATCTATCGGATCGACAAGGAGTCCAAGAAGGAAACTTCGATCACCTATGAGGTCATCGGCTCCGGCACCGCCGATATCTCCTACAACACTGGCGATTTCGACACCAACCAGGCGGATGATTCGCCGCTGCCGTGGACGAAGGGCGTGACCGTCACCGGATATGTCCGCACGGGCCGGGTGTCGGCGACTGTCAGCGGATCCAACGGCGGCACGGTGACCTGCCGAATCCTGCAGGACGGCAAGGTAGTCGTCGAGGATTCGGACTCCGGCACCTACGCGTATGTGAGCTGCTACCACTCGTTCAACTAGCCGAATCCCGGACGGCCACCGTGTCGTTGGTGAATGGTAGGTGCCCGTCCACTAGACTCTCGAACAGTTGTTCGTGCCTTCGAGAGGGGATCGTGTGCGGGTGATGGGCGTCGACCCGGGACTCACCCGGTGCGGCCTCAGCATCGTCGAGGGCGGGCTGGGGCGGAAGGTGACGGCGCTCGACGTCGACGTGGTGCGCACACCAGCGGATATGGACCTGGCACACCGGCTGATGGGTGTCGCCGACGTCGCCGAACACTGGATGGATACCCATAAACCCGACGCGGTCGCGATCGAGCGGGTATTCGCGCAGCACAATGTGCGCACCGCGATGGGAACCGCGCAGGCGGGCGGAGTGATCGCGCTGGCGGCCGCGCGCCGGGGGATATCGGTGGCCTTCCACACCCCCAGCGAGGTGAAGGCCGCGGTCACCGGCAACGGCACCGCGGACAAGGCTCAGGTGACCGCGATGGTGACGCGTATTCTCGGCCTCCAGGTCGCGCCGAAACCGGCGGATGCGGCCGATGCGCTGGCCCTGGCGATCTGTCATTGTTGGCGGGCGCCGCTGATGGCGCGGATGGCCGAGGCCGAGGCGCGTGCCGCCGAAGCCCAGCGGCGGTATGCACAGCGGCTTGCCGAACAACGGAAGGTGGTGCGCGGGTGATCGCGTCGGTACGCGGTGAGGTGCTCGAGATCGCGCTCGATCATGTGGTGATCGAGGCGGCGGGCGTTGGCTACCGGCTCAATGTCACCCCCGCGACGCTGTCCACGCTGACCCGCGGCGAGGAATCCCGGCTGTTCACGGCGATGATCGTGCGTGAGGATTCGATGACGCTGTTCGGATTCGCCGATACCGAATCCCGTGATCTGTTCGGCCTTTTGCAGACCGTCTCCGGAGTCGGCCCCCGGCTGGCCATGGCGGTGCTCGCGGTGCTCGAGCCCGAGGCGTTGCGCAAGGCGCTGGCGGAGAGCAATGTCGCGGCGCTGACCCGGGTTCCCGGCATCGGTAAGCGTGGCGCCGAGCGCATGGTTGTCGAGTTGCGTGACAAGGTGAATCTCGTTCCGGTGCAGGCCGGTCCGCCCGGCAGCACACCGACGCCGGTGCTCACGCCGGTGCGCGAGCAGGTCGTCGAGGCGCTGGTCGGACTCGGATTCCCGATCAAACAGGCCGAGCCCGCGGTCGATGCGGTGCTCGCCGAGAATCCCGCCGCCGATACGTCGAAGGCGCTGCGGGCGGCGCTCGGCTCGCTGGGGAAGAATCGGTAAGATGTGATGGATCAGGATCCCGAGCAGGACACCGAATCCCAGGTCAGCGCGAGCTATCTGAAGTCCGACGGGGAGATCGAGGCCAATCTGCGCCCGAAGTCCCTGGACGATTTCATCGGCCAGCCGCGCGTGCGTGAACAGCTCGCGCTGGTGCTGCGCGGCGCCAAACAGCGTGGCGGCACCCCGGACCATGTGCTGCTGTCCGGCCCGCCCGGGCTCGGCAAGACCAGTATGGCGATGATCATTGCTGCCGAACTCGGTACGGCACTGCGTATTACATCCGGTCCGGCGCTGGAACGCGCGGGTGATCTCGCTGCGATGCTGAGCAATCTGGTCGAGGGCGATGTGCTGTTCATCGATGAGATCCACCGGATCGCCCGGCCCGCCGAGGAGATGCTCTACCTCGCCATGGAGGATTTCCGCGTCGACGTGGTCGTCGGGAAAGGCCCTGGGGCAACCTCGATTCCGCTCGATATCGCGCCGTTCACCCTGGTCGGCGCGACCACCCGCTCCGGTGCGCTCACCGGACCGCTGCGCGACCGCTTCGGCTTCACCGGCCACATGGATTTCTACGATCCCGAAGAACTCCTGCGCATTCTGCAGCGCTCGGCCCATATTCTCGGTGTCACCATCGATCGCGATGCCGCCGCCGAGATCGCGGGTCGCTCCCGCGGCACTCCCCGCATCGCCAACCGCCTGCTGCGCCGCGTCCGCGACTATGCCGAGGTTCGCGCCGACGGCGTGATCACCCGTCCCATCGCCCAGGCTGCACTCGAGGTCTACGACGTGGATGTCCTCGGCCTCGACCGACTCGACCGCGCCGTCCTCGGCGCGCTGGTCCGCAGCTTCGGTGGTGGGCCCGTTGGTGTTTCGACCCTCGCGGTCGCTGTGGGGGAGGAGGCCGCGACCGTCGAAGAGGTGTGCGAGCCGTTCCTCGTCCGGGCGGGCATGGTGGCGCGCACACCGCGCGGCCGCGTCGCGACCGCCGCCGCCTGGGAACACCTGGGCCTCGTGCCGCCGCCCGATCTCGTCTTCGGTTCCATTGAAGTCCGCGGCCGCGAACCTCACCCCACCCTCGACCTCTTCGACTGAGCTGGATCAATCCCGGATCAAGATCAGGTGGAACTGGTGGCGGCGGCTAGTCGCTTGGCGATGCCGCCATGAATTCCACCTGATCTTGATCTGCGTTGTGGCGCGAGCGCGGTTCAGCGGTGATTGGCTTCGAGGGCGGTGACGACGAGATCCAGGAAGGCGTCGACTTCGTCGCGGGTGTAGCCGCGGGTGCCCAGGCGGGCCTCGGTGAAGCGGACAGCGCGGACGTCGGCGACGGTCAAACTGCCGGGACTGCCGTGCGCGAGGGTGGCGGCGACCAGATCCAGGAACGCATCCACTTCTTCGGTGTCATAGCCGCGGCGGCCGACAGCGGCCTGGGTGAACTGCATGCGGTGCACATCGTCGGGGGTGAGCAGCGCGGCGGGGCCGGAACCGTTGCCACCGGCGGGGACCGGGCGGGAGCCGCGCTGGCGGAACTCCAGTTCCACGCGGACCCGATCGAGGAATTCGTCGACCTGATCGGCCTGATAGCCGCGTCCGCCGAAGCGCGGAGCATCGAAGGCGACGTGCCGGATATCGTCGGCGGTCAGCACACCCCGACCGGCCAGTGTCGCCGACACCAGTTCCAGGAACGCGTCCACCTCATCGGCGTGGTAGCCGCGGTGCCCCATAGGTGGCATGGCGAAGTGCATTCGGCTCACGTCGTCGGGGGTCACCCGCGACATTGTTCCAGGGTCGCTGCCCTGCTCGCGTCGAATGCGGTTTTTTCGAACTAGGCGGTCTCTGCCGAACACGTGTTGCCCCCGTTGGCCGGTCGATCCGGGTCCCACCCTAGCCGGAATCGGCTCACGTAGCCGCAGGAGATTTGCCGGACTTCAGTCTTTGCGCACGCCGTCGATCAGCAGCCGTCGAATCGCCTCGTTCAATGCCTGGACTGCGGCCTCGTCCGGATTGCGCAGCCCGTGCACGATGCCCGCGAGCAGCATGCCGGTCACCGCCTTGGCGGTGTACTTGGTATCGAGATCCGCACGCAGATAACCGAGTTCGACGCCGTGCGACAGATAGCCCGCGGTGAGCGCATCGGCCATATCGAGCAGGCCGTAGAGCCTGGCGGTGAGTTCGTCATCGATACCGGTGGCATGGAACAGCAGCAGTTGGGCGACCCGTCGGTCGTCCACCAGGATCCGGGTGAGCGCGGTGCCGATGCGATCTATCTGGGCGCGATATTCGTCGAGGGAGGTGGCGGCGTCGGGCGCGTTATCGGTGCCGAGCGCCTCGATGATCCGGGTGGCCAGATCGTCGATGACCACGTCGATGATCTCGCGCTTATTGCTGAAGTACCGGTAGAAGGTGCCATGGCCGATACCCAATTCGCCGGCGATATCGGCGATTCCGGTGGCGTGATAGCCCTTCTCGGCGAAGCAGACGAAGGCGGTATCGATGATCTCCTGCCGCAGTTCGGCCTTGCGTCGCTGGATTGCATTTCCGGCCGCTGGGCGGGGCGCACGGGTGGATGGCTTCGTCACCTGTCCGATGATACGGTGTTCACAAACGGAATGAGATGTCATTCTGTGAGAGATGGTTCCTACATTCTCGATGGAATGTTTAAGTAGGAGGTTCGACGTGGCGCCTCAATACGACGCGGTCGTGGTCGGTGCGGGATTCGGCGGCATGGGAGCGGGTATCGAGCTCGACCGGCTGGGTCTGAGCAATTTCATCATTCTGGAGCGCGAGGACGACCTCGGCGGCACCTGGCATGTCAATCACTACCCGGGTCTCGCGGTCGATATCGCCTCGGTGACCTACTCGTATTCCTTCGAGCCCAACCCCTATTGGACGCGTCTGTTCGCGCCGGGCAAGGAGCTCAAGAAGTACGCCGCCCACGTCGCCGACAAGTACGGCCTGCGTCGCCGTATGCGTTTCGCAACGGTGGTGGACGGCGCCCGCTGGGACGAGGAGCGCCAGCACTGGGTCGTCTCCATCGCCGGTGGTGAAACCCTCACCGGCCGTTACCTCCTCACCGCGACCGGCTTCCTCTCCCAGCCCTACACACCGCCGTTTCCCGGCATCGATTCGTTCGCGGGCAAGATCATCCACACCACCGCGTGGCAGGACGATTTCGACCTGACCGGCCGCAAGGCCGCCATCATCGGCACCGGCGCCACCGCCGTGCAGTTGATACCCGAGGCCGCGAAGAAGACCGAGAAACTCACCGTCTTCCAGCGCACCCCGATCTGGGTGGTGCCGAAGATCGACACCGCGATTCCCGATCCGGTGCAGCGGCTGTTCGCGCGGGTGCCCGCCACTCAGAAGGCCGCGCGGCTGGTCAACACCAGTCTGCTCGAGGCGCTCATGGTGGTCGGGGTGCTGCACTTCAAGCAGGCCAAGCCGCTGAATTCGGCCGCGGGCCTACTCGCCAAGGCGCATCTGCGTGCGCAGGTGCGCGATAAGAAGATTCGCAAGCAACTCACCCCGCACTACGACTTCGGCTGCAAGCGCCCCACCTTCTCCAATCAGTACTTCAAGACGTTCAACCAGCCCAATGTCCGGCTGGAGACCAATTCGATCGATCACATCGAGGCCGACGGCATCGTCACCGCCGACGGGCACAAGACCGAGATCGATACGCTGATCCTGGCCACCGGATTCAACCTCTGGGATGTGAACTTCCCGGCCATCGAGATCATCGGCCGCGACGGCGTGAATCTCGGAAAGTTCTGGCGCGACAACCGGTTCCAGGCCTACGAGGGCATCACCGTGCCGAAGTTCCCGAACTTCCTCAGCCTCAACAGCCCGTACTCCTACAGCGGTCTGTCCTACTTCACCACCATCGAGGCCCAGATGAAGCACATGGGCCGACTGCTCGGTGAGATGTTCCGGCGCGGCGCGACCACCTTCGAGGTGACCGAGCAGGCCAACACTCGGTTCCTGGACCGCGTCACCGAGAAGTTGGGTTCCTCGGTGTTCTACGGCGGCGACTGCGCGAGCGCGCGCAGCTACTACTTCAACCAGCACGGCGAGGCCGCACTACTGCGCCCGACCAGCACCGTCAATGCCCACCGCGAGGCGGTGAGCTTCCCGCTCGACGACTACACCTACGGCAAGATCGCCTAGGACGGCCGTTGCGCAGCCCCGCGACCGTCGCTCGGTCGCGGGGCTCATGCTGTCTCGGATGCCTCGAGATCCGGATTCCGGGACGTCAAGGGTGTGCCGGTGTGGTGGTGACGACATGAGCTGGCAGACTGTTGGGGGTAATAGCCCATTCCCACCCACAGACTAGGGACTGACTTCGACGATGGAACTTCTGTTTCCGCTCCTACTGGTAGCCCTGCTCGTGCCCATGTTCCTCGGTGTGCGCCGCCAGAAGCGCGAGGCCGAGAAGGTCACGACCATGCAGGAAAGCCTGAAGGTCGGCGATCAGGTCACCACCACGTCGGGTCTGTACGGAACCGTGGTCGATCTCGACGACACCACGGTCGATCTCGAGATCGCCGAGGACGTCATCACCACGTGGTTGCGTCAGGCCATCCGCGATGTGCGCACCCAGGACGAGACCACGGATGAGACCGTGACCGACGAGGCCGAGGCCGGTTCCGTCGAGGAGTCCGCGCAGCAGACCGAGACCCGGCTGACCAAGGACTGATCGGTTTTACTGGCTCTCGTAGCGATTTCTTGCAGCTCGCTCGAAAGGGCCAGCCCGCGCGCTCCAGATCGCCGCGGGCCATCCGTCCGGGTGCCCAGCCGTGCGCGCCCGCCTGTTCCACCCTCGACTTCCGCCTAGGAGATGACGAACTGTGCCACCTTCCCAGGGATCGGCGCATCCGCTCCGGTTGCTCGGCGTCTACGCCGTGCTGCTGGCCGTGATCTATGCGCTGGTGTTCTTCGCCGGTGACCATTCCCCGACCCCCAAGCTCGGCATCGACCTGCAGGGTGGTACCCGAGTCACGTTGACCGCGCGCACCCCCGACGGCAGCAAGCCCAGCCAGGACAGCCTGCGCAGGGCGCAGACGATCATCGAGAACCGCGTCAACGGCCTCGGTGTCTCGGGTTCCGAGGTCGTCATCGACGGCGACAACCTGGTGATCACGGTTCCGGGTGACGACGGTGGTCAGGCCAAGGCGCTGGCGACGACCGCCAAGCTCTACATCCGTCCGGTGCTGTCGGCGGTGCCCGCGGTCGGCGGCAAGGCCACGCCACAGACGGGTACCGCGGGGACGGCGACGCCGGGCACGGTTCCGGACACCACCCAGCTCAACCCGGATGGCACCGTGCCGACCCAGTCCGCGCCCACCACCGAGCCGGCGCCGACCACGGAGTCCGCACCCGCCGCGGAGTCGACCCCGCAGCCGCGCGTGTTCCCTGCACAGGCCCCGACCTCGCCGCCGGCACCGCCCGGCGGTCTGACGCCGCAGGAACAGGCGAAGAAGGAGATCGCCGACGCCAAGGCGACCAGGCAGAGCACCGATTCCACGGTGCAGCAGGCCGCGATGGCCGCGATGGACTGCAATAAGTCCGATCCGCTCGCCGGTAACGACGATCCGAATCTGCCGCTGGTCACCTGCTCCACCGACGGCAAGGAAATCTTCCTGCTGGACAAGAGCCGCATCGATGGCCAGGAGATCAAGGACGCCACCTCCGGACTCAACCAGCAGCAGGCGCGCCATGAGGTGAACCTCGAATTCAAATCTGGTGGTAGCGATGCCTGGGCCACGCTGACGGGTGAATACATCAACAAGCGGGTCGCATTCGTACTCGACTCGAAGGTGGTCAGCGCGCCGGTCGTGCAGTCGGGTCCGCAGCAGGGCGGACGCACCACCATCTCCGGCAGCTTCACCGCCGCCAGCGCCAAGGAACTCGCGAACACCCTGAAGTACGGTTCGCTACCGCTGTCGTTCCAGACCTCCGAGGCCGAGACGGTTTCGGCGACGCTGGGTCTGTCCTCGCTGCGCGCGGGTCTGCTCGCGGGTGCGATCGGCCTCGCGGTGGTGCTGCTGTACTGCCTGCTCTACTACCGGATGCTCGGTTTCCTGGCCGGATTCTCGCTGATCGCCTCGGGTGTCGCGGTGTACGGCATCATCGTGCTGCTCGGCAGGTGGATCGGATTCACGCTGGACCTGGCGGGTATTGCCGGTCTGATCATCGGTATCGGTCTGACCGCGGATTCCTTCGTGGTGTTCTTCGAACGCATCAAGGATGAAATGCGCGAGGGGCGCAGCTTCCGTTCGGCTGTGCCGCGCGGTTGGCAGCGGGCCCAGCGCACCAACCTATCCGGTAAGACCGTCAGCCTCATCGCCTCGGTGGTGCTCTACATCCTGGCCGCCGGTCAGGTGAAGGGCTTCGCGTTCACCCTCGGTATCACCACCGTCCTCGACGTGATCGTGCTGTACCTGGTGACCGCGCCGCTGATGATGCTGGCCTCCCGCTCATCGTTCTGGGCGAAGCCGTCGGTCAACGGGCTCGGTGCGATTCAGGAAGTGGCCAGGGAGCGCAGGGCCGGCGAGGCGCTGGTTAAGGAGACGGCACGATGAGGACAGCATCGCGTAGCGATTCCATGCGGGGTGGCGGGCCGGCGACGGGTGGGCCCGACTCGACCCTGGAGCCGTTCGCCGATGAGGTGAACGATTTCGAGACGCCCAAGCACAGCGTTTTCGAGCGTCTCTACACCGGTACCGGCGGATTCAAGATCGTCAGTCGGCGGCGTTTCTACTACGGGCTGACCGCGGCCTTCGTGCTGATCTCGTTGCTGAGTATCGGACTTCGCGGATTCACCCTCGGCATCGACTTCGCGGGCGGATCGCGCATCCAGTTGCCCGCGGCGGGCACGGCCACCACGCAGAAGGTCGAGGACATCTACAACCAGGCCATCGGCCACGCGCCGGTGACGGTGCAGAAGGTCGGATCCGGCGCTGCGGAGACCATCCAGGTGCGCTCGGACACACTGAGCGCCACTCAGACCGACGCGCTGCAGACCGCGCTGTTCAACGCCTTCCAGCCGAAGGACAAGGACGGCAACGTTTCCCGCAATGCGATCAGCATCGCCGAGATCAGCGAGACCTGGGGTAGCCAGATCACCAAGAAGGCGTTGATCGCGCTGGTCGTGTTCATCGCGCTCACCATGGTCTATATCGCGATCCGCTTCGAACGGGATATGTCGATCGCGGCGATCGCCTCGCTGTTCTTCAACATGATCGTCACGGCGGGCATCTACTCCCTGGTCGGCTTCGAGGTGACACCCGCGGCGGTAATCGGTCTGTTGACCATCCTCGGTTATGTGCTCTACGACAATGTCGTCGTCTTCGACAAGGTCGAGGAGAACACCCGCGGTGTGGTCAATACGACCCGGCGCACCTATGCCGAACAGGCGAATCTCGCGGCGAACCAGACGTTGATGCGATCGATCAACACCACGGTCATCGGCATCCTGCCGATTGTCGGCATGCTCGTGATCGCGGTATGGCTGCTCGGTGTCGGCACGCTGAAGGATCTCGCGCTGGTACAGCTGGTCGGCATGATCGTGGGTGCGTATTCGTCGATCTTCTTCGCGGTGCCGCTGCTGGTGTCGATCAAGGAGCGGTGGGGGCCGGTCGCGGCGCACAGCAAGAAGGTGCACAACAAGCGGGCCGGGCTGGCCTCGGCGCGCGCGGGAGCCGAGGCGGAGCGGCGCGCGGTCGCGGCTACCGGTCGGGAATTGGGTGCGCGACCGGTTCGGGAAGTCGGACAGGCTCCGCGTCCGGGCGCCCGTCCTAGCGGAAAGCGGAACAAGCGCAGGCACTGACACCGACGGCAGGGGTTTGCATATATGAAGCAGTCGCTAGCGGCACGTCTGATCGGAGCGGTGGCTGCGGGCACCGTGGCCGCCACGGTGATGGCCGGATGCTCCAGCCAGAACCAGGTGCCCTCCATCGGCTATGCCGTCGACTCGGTGATCGCCAGCTATAACGGCGGCAGCACGCTCGGTGCGAGCAGCGGTTCGGCTGCGGTATTCGCGCGGGTGTTGACGGGGTTCTTCTATACCGGACCGGACGGTCAGCAGGTCGCCGACACCGACGTCGGCACCGCGAAAGAGGTGCCTGGCGAGGCGCAGACGGTGCAGTACCGGCTCAATGCGGACGGGGTGTACTCCGACGGGGTGCCGACGTCATGTGACGATCTGGTGCTCGCCTGGGCCGCGCGCAGTGGCCGCTATACCAAACCCGGTGACCGCGGCCAGGTTCCGCTCTTCGATGCCGCGAGCACCGCCGGATACGCCGATATCGAGCGGGTGGACTGTCAGCCCGGGTCCAAGGACGCCACCGTCGTGTTCCGCGCGGACCATCACTACTTGCCGTGGCGCGATCTGTTCACCGCGGGGGAGTTGATGCCCGCGCATGTGGCGGCTCGGGTGGCGAATGTGCCGAATGTGGTGACGGCGGTGCAATCCGGTGATCAGGCGTCGCTGCAGCGGATCGCCGACTTCTGGAACAACGGGTGGACGATCGGCACGGACAAGGTGGATCTTTCGCGGTTCCCGTCATCGGGGCCGTATCGGATCGATTCCTACTCCGCCGAGGACGGTCTGGTGCTGGTCGCCAACGAGCGCTGGTGGGGCAATAAGCCCGAGACCGGGCGGATCGTGGTGTATCCGAAGACCGCCGATCTGAAAGCGAAGGTCGGTGACAATGCGGTCGGGGTTGTCGATATAGGCGCCGGATCGGTGAAAGACATCAATCTGGGCGGGTTTTCGGTTCGGACCGTGCCGGGGCGCGGTGTCGAGCAGTTGGTGCTGGGTACGTCGGGAGTCTTCGCCTCGGCCGACGCGCGGCGCGGTTTCGCATTTTGTGTGCCGCGCCAAGATCTGTTCGACAAACTCGGCAAGGCCAAGGACGCACCGAAGACCGGACTAGGCACCGCGGTGCTGAATTCTCGTATCACGCAGCAGGATTCGCTGTATTACCCGAACGTCATCGGCGCGGCCGACAAGTACCGTGGCGGTGATGCGACGGCGGCCGCGGCCGCCGGTGCGGCCAAGCCGACAATTCGGATCGGATATGTGAAGCCGGACGACCGGCGCACGCAGACCGTGCAGATGATCGCGGACGCGTGCAAACCGGCCGGTATCAATGTGGTGGATGCCGGATCCGCCGATTTCACTGCGTCCCAGCTCACCGAGGGCAAAGTCGATGCCGTCCTCGGCGGCACCGCATCGGCCCCGGGTCCGGCCGGATCCGGGACCGGAGTGGCGGCTACCAGTGCGTTGCGCACCGGTAGCGGGCTCAATTTCGGTCGCTTCGGTAACGGCCGCTACGATTCGATCACCGATCAGCTTGCGGGCGACGACAACTCGACCGCAACGCTGAATCTGCGCACCGAGGCCGAGAACCTGCTGTGGGCGGAGATGCCGAGCATTCCGTTGTTCGTCACGCCCCGCACCATCGCGTTCGGCGACGGTCTGCGCAACGGCATAGCCGGGCCCACCCAGGCGGGCACTGGCTGGAACATGGACCGCTGGGTGTTGAAGCGGTGACAGGTGTTGGTGGGTGAGTAACCATGGAGAGGTGTCGATGAGCAAGCATGCGGCGGTGGAATCGGACGACGTCCTAGCCGAGCGGACAGGCAAGGCGGCCGAACTGGTCGAACGCCTGACCCGCTGGTGTGACGATTTCCCCTCTCCCGGCATCCGCTTCGCCGATCTCACGCCGGTATTCGCCGATCCGGAGGGCTTCCGGGCCGTCATCGACTGCCTCGCGGCGTGCGCACCCGATGCCGATCTGGTTGCGGGCGTCGATGCTCGCGGATTCATCATCGGCGCCGGCGTTGCCGCGACGCTGGGAACCGGTGTCATGGCGGTGCGCAAGGCCGGGAAGTTGCCGCCGCCGGTCATCTCGCGTGAGTACAGCCTCGAGTACGGCACCGCATCGCTCGAGATTCCGGCCGACGGTGTCGATCTGAAAGGGCGGCGCATTCTGCTGCTCGACGATGTGCTGGCCACGGGCGGCACTTTGGCTGCCGCCGCGGAACTGTTCCAGACCGCCGGTGCCGAAATCGTCGCGGCCGCAGTCGTTCTGGAGTTGGGCTTCCTCAATGGCCGCGATCGCCAGGGCGATTACCCATTGAGCTCGGTCGTGCGAGTCTAGATCGCTCGTTAGTGGCGGACCGGGTAGTCGAGGTGGGTTACTCGGTCGCCTCGGCGTTGCGGACAGAACATGTGATCGGAATATCAGTGGCGCGACAGCCGCGGATGTGTTTAATCTAGACGGGTCTTATCCCCGTTGATCGGAGTCATGTCGTTGCTCTCATGAGGTAGCCACCCGGGCGGCCCGCATCCTGTGCGCCGCATTCCCGCGCAACCTCTGGGGTCTACATGACCAATCTGTCTCTTTCCGATCTTACTTTCTCCTGGCCCGATGGCACCCCTGTCTTCGACGGTCTGGACGCGGTGCTCGGACCCGGCCACCTCGGCTTGGTCGGCGGCAATGGCGCGGGCAAGTCCACCCTGTTGCGGCTGATCGCGGGTGAGCTGACACCGGCGCGTGGTTCGATCACGCCCACCGGGCGGCTTGGCTATCTGCGCCAGGATCTCGGCCTCGGCGACGGTCAACGTGTCGACGCGGTGCTGGGCATCGCTGAGACGCGAAAGGCACTGCATCGCATCGAATCCGGCATCGGCGACGAGTCCGATTTCGATATCGTCGGCGCGCAGTGGGATGTCGAGGAGAGTGCCATCGCGCTGCTCGGTCGCCTTGGCCTGCACTACCTCGCCGACTCGACCGAACAGCTGGACCGCCGCCTGGAAACCCTCTCCGGCGGCGAGACGGTGCTGCTCGGCCTGGTCGCCGAGCTGTTGCGCGATCCGGACGTGCTGCTGCTCGACGAGCCGACCAATAACCTGGATCACGTTGCCCGCCAACGCCTCTACGAGGTCGTCGCCCAGTTCTCCGGCACCGTACTCACCGTCAGCCATGACCGCGAGCTGCTGGAGCGAATGTCCACCATCGCCGAACTGCGGCAGGGTGAATTACGTTTGTTCGGCGGCAATTTCAGCGAATACGAGCGGATCATCGAATCGGAGCAGGAGGTGGCGCGCGCCGCGATCCGGGACGCCCGCAGCGATGTTCGCAAACAGGCGCGCGAACTGGTCGAGACCCGGATCAAACTCGATCGCCGAGCGCGCTACGGGCAGAAGATGTTCGAGAACAAACGCGAGCCGAAGATCGTCATGGGCGCACGCAAGCGGGCGGCGCAAGTATCGGCGGGCAAGCTGCGCAATAACCACATCGAAAAGCTGGACACCGCGAAGGAACAGCTGCAACAGGCCGAGGATCTGTTGCGCGACGATCGACAGATCCGGATCGACCTACCGGGCACCCGGCTCTACCCGGGCCAGGACGTCATCGATCTCGAGGAGGTCGAACTGGCTTGCGGTCCGACCGTGACATTGCGGGTCTCAGGTCCTGAGCGGATCGCGCTGACCGGGCGCAACGGCGCGGGGAAAACCACACTGCTGCATCGCATCGCCGCCGAACCGCCGCTGGTGCCGTGGCGCATACTGCCGCAACGTCTCGATATCTTCGACGAGCAGCGCACGGTCTTCGACAATGTCGCCGCGACCGCACCGCACGCGGCCGCCGAACAGATCCGAGCCCAACTCGCCCGCTTCCTGTTCCGCGGCACCGATGCCGATGTCGCGGCGGCGGCCCTGTCCGGCGGTGAACGCCTGCGCGCGGCCCTGGCCATGCTCCTGATCGCCGATCCGGCCCCGAAGCTCCTACTGCTGGACGAGCCCACTAATAACCTCGACCTGCCCAGCCTCGACCACCTCACCCAGGCGCTGGCCAACTACGAGGGCGCACTGATCGTCGTCAGCCACGATTCCCGTTTCCTCGACGACATCGGGGTGACCCGACGTCTCGAGTTAACTGGAGACGGGCTGGTCGAAACGTGATAGTGCCCGCCGCATGACGCCCGGATGACGAAGTAGGCGCGGTCCGAGCTTCACCGCTAGCAGGGTCAGTGGGAGCCAGGGCCGCAGGTGCGGTTCGAGTCGGCGAATGCGGCCGTCGGCGGCCAATTCGAGGATCATGGCCTCGGTCATCCGGAATGGTCCGACGGCGGCCTCGGCGAGCAGAACTCGGCGGGCACCGTCGCCGATGTGCTCGGTCCAGCGCAGTCGGCCCAGGCTGCCGTACGCCGCGGTCAACAGAATGCGCAGATCGTCGTGACCTCGGAAGACCAACCGGCCCGAGACCGGCGAAGTCAGCTCGGCATCGGGGGCCAGGGTCGTCATCAGCGCATCGAAATCGCTGGCCTCCGTTGCCTCGCGAAACCGCGCCACAGTATCCGACATGTTTCGATCACCCCTTCACAGTTGGTCGTTTCGCAACGTATCGGAGTGACTTGCAAAAAGCAATGGACTACCATGGGCGGGTGCCCAAAGCTGCCATGTCCGACATTGTGTGCTCGATCGCGCGAACCCTCGACGTGGTCGGGGAGCGGTGGACGCCGCTGATCCTGCGCGACCTGTTCGTCGGGGTGAACCGGTTCGAGGACATCCGCCGCGATCTGGGAATCGCCACCAATGTCCTGACCGCGCGTCTGGACGTGTTGCGGCAGTACGGGATCGTCGAGGCCAGGGCCTACCAGACCAATCCGGTGCGCCACGAATATGTGCTCACCGAGCAGGGCCGCGATCTGTATCCGGTGCTCACGATGCTCATCTCATGGGGCGATAAATGGCTCGCCGGACCCGCGGGGCCGCCCGCGCTGGTCGTGCATCGTGATTGCGGACATCCGACGTCCGGTGTAGTGGTCTGCCGCGACTGCGGCGCACCGCTCACCGCCGACAACGTCTACTGGCGGCACGGTCCCGGCGCGCGGCGCGGACCGGGAACCATGCTGATCGGCGATCATCTGGAACCGGCACCGTAGATCCGTCGGGTAACGCAAGTGTTTCGCTCGAGTTGATGGACGTGCTCGGCTGCAGCATGATCAATCCGATGGATCCGGTGTTGCGGGCGATAGCCGATATCGATTGGGTCGAGCTGGAACATGCTTACGGCCCGGCGGCGGATGCTCCGGCGCACCTGCGGGCTCTGATCGACGGTGACGCCGAGGCGTGTGTCGACGCGGTCGGCTATCTCGACGCCGCGCTATTGCATCAGGGCAGCGTGTACTCCGCGACCGCGCCGTTCGTCGCGATCGTGGCCGAACTGCTGGCTCGTCCGCACACCGAGATGAAGGTCGAGGGCATACTGCCGTGGGATCCGGGGCCGCGACCGTTGCGCGTCGCGCTACTGGACTACCTCGAGGTCTTCGCACAGGGATGTTGTTCGGGAATCTCCGATGAGCAGCTGTATACCGAGGCATATCCACCCGGGCGAACCGAAGAGGATCTGCAGCGCGTCAAAGCGAATCGGCGTGCCGGGTTGCTGGAATTGGGACCGGATCCGGCGAATGCCCTTCTGGTGGAGCATGTTCCGACGCCACCGGGCTTGTTGGCGGCCATCGATGATCACGTATTCCGTGCGGCTATGCGGGCCAGGGACGAGATTGCCTGTCGCGCTGTTATTCCCGGCGTGATCGAGGCCGTCGAGCCCCTGGTCGACGATCCGGAGGTGACGGTGCGCATGGCCGCGCTGCGGGCGTTGATCGAACTCACCGCGCATCCGGCCTATGCCGAAAAGCGGGTCGCGTTGCTGCGGCGGGTGGACGAGATCGCGCCGACCATGTCGGATCCGGCCGAACGCGCCACTGCCGCAAGGATTTCCGGTCTCAACGGCGGCCGGCCGGAGCAACTGCTCGCCGATGTCCATCCCGGTGTGCGCACCTGCGCCGCTCTCGCGCCAGCATTCGCCGGCGAGCAGCGCGCTACCGACGAATTGCTCGCCGCGCTGGAGCATCCGGAAGTCATCGACCGGTGGTTCGATCGTCATCTGCCCGGACAGGACGGGTGGCTGCGCCACGATGTCATCCGGGAACTCGTCGGTCGTGTTGCTGATTTCGAGACGCTGCTACCCGCCGCGATCGAAGCGGCCTGGGCCGCGAATCCCAGCACCGTGCACTACGACTGTATTTCCTTTCTACACAGAGCCTTTCCGGATCCGATCGGAATCGGTTCGGAGCTGACCGCCGCCCAGCTGTCGTTCCTCGCGGTGCTGGTGGAGATCGATGATCTGTGGCAGCTCGGTCAACTCGAACGCTGGCTCGATACGGTGGGTCTGCCCGGCGGGCGGGACGGCTGTCGTCGGCTCGTCGAGCAGTAGCCATTCGGTCCCACAGCCGCAGTGTAGGTGTAGGGTCCTGACTTTCGCGGCCGGAACGCGGACACAAGGATGTGTATCCATGGGAATCGAGTTGCACGCGGCGGGGGTATGCCGCGCGCCCACCGCGGACTTCCTCGGTCAGGTGGGGGAGTGGTTGCGGACCGGCCCCGCCGGTGCGCGGGTCGACTGGACCGCCACATCCGCGCCACTGCGGAAATCGGTGGAGGTCTCCGGAGATCGCCTGCTTGCCGTGCTGCATCCGGCGGCCGAACCAGTCGACCTGCGTGCGGCGCACGGTCAGGTGGTGGTGAGCGCGGGTTGTGCGTCGGCCGGGCCGGGCTATCACCGGCACGTGGCGGCCGTGCTGCACGAAATGGGTCGGCGATTCGACATCGTGTGGGACGAGGGGACCGAGGATCCGCTCGGATTGGGCGATGACCGCGCCGAGGTCGAAAGTGACTATCTGATGTGGATCCGCGGTCTCGCGGAGACGGTGCTGACCGAGGTTCCTGCGGAAGACGCCTGGGTTTCGATCGGATTGTCGCTGGGCAGTGACCGTTTCGACTACGACGGGCTGGCCGCGAGCTGGTTGGGGCCGCGCGATCGCGACTGGTTCCAGGCGGTCCGCGATGGTGACGAGGCCGCGGCGCGCGCGTTCTTCCCATGGTGGGAGGACCGCTGGACCGCGCCGACGATTCGCAATACCGCGATGGGCATCATGTGGAACGACGTGCGATGGCGCGCACCATCGGACGCCGATGACACGCCCGCACTACACCAGGCCGATGCATTGCTCGCCGAGGCGCACCGGCTCGACGCGGAGCTGGAGCTGCCGTGGGCCGCCTGGCACGAATTGCGACTGTTGCTTGCGGATTCGGCCACCCTTGCGGCGGGTGCGCCCGCCGATCTGCCCGAGCGCGCCGCCGCGGCGGACCAGCAGCCGCTCGGCTACCGCCGCCGCCCGGTGCACACCACACCGGTATCCGGGTGGAGTCTGCGGATTCCCGGCGAATTCACCTACGGCTGGGACGGCGATCGGTGGTGGGCCTGGGACGGCACCCGCCAGATCGAGATCACCATCCTGCGCGTGGGCGACCCGAAAACCGGGCCGCCACCAGCCGCGATGCTGCAATACGGTGCCAACGCCACCGCGGGACATCGCGGCGAACCGGTGACCGGCGGACCCGGTGACGGATGGTGGCTGCCCTCCGAGGACGGTGCGGAGGTCGGAGTGCAGGGGATCGCCAGCCGCCGCAATGGTGAGTTGCTGCTGGTCACGATCAGTGTGCCCGGAAAGCAATTGGATTGGGCGATCGAGGCCTGGCGCTCGCTGCAGTACAACGGGGCCTGACCGCACGTTTGTGGAAGCGGGCGCGCGCCCCGGTCGAGCATGCTGGCCTTCCGACTCGAACAGGAGGTTCCCTTGGCCATCGCTGTCAACACCATTGTCGGCGTGTTCTTCTTCGCGATGGGTGTCTATGCCCTCGCGGCCCCTGCGGCGCTCACCCGTCCCTTCGGCATCCGCCTGGAGCAACCCGAAGCGCGCTACGAGATCCGGGCCGTCTACGGCGGATTCGGTCTGGCTATGGCGGCGATGCTGGCGGTGGCGGCAACCCACGACGGAACCCTACGCACCGCAATCATGATCACCATTGGTGTCGCACTCGGCGGAATGGCATTCGGCCGCATCGTATCTGCGGTGCTCGATGACCGAATCGCCTTCTACCCCAACTGGTTCTACTGCATTGTCGAGACGGTCGCCGCGGCGGCTCTGGTATCGGCCTCCTGAGCTCGCGGCGTCGTCACCGAATCGTCCGTTCCGGTCACGTTGCATCGCCCTCGGGTGACTGTGCCAGCGGAAACAGGATCGGACTCAGCAGGTATGGCGCGCGGTCTCCTGTCGCCGCGTTGGAGAGTCGGGGCAGGATCGCTGCCCGCAGATCGGTGATGAGCTCGGTGAGTTCGTCGTGGCTGAGCCATACCGCATGCTGGCGATAGCCGACCAGATCGCCGGTCGGGTCTGCGTCATCGCTTTGCAGGTACGCCTGGAATTCGGTCAGCAAGATGGCCATGGCGATCGGGAAGATCCGGCGATGGTCGGCGGTGGTTGCGGTTTCGGCATCGACCACGGCGCGTTCGCGGCGCAGGCGATAGCCGCGTTCCACCACGCCGCGCACTCGTTGCGCGCGGGCCACTTCGAGGATGCCGTGCTCGGCCAGCAGGTCGACGTGTCTGTACACGGTGGCCTTCGAGATGTCGGGCATGCGGGCGCTGAGCTGGGCGGTCGTCAGCACGCTGCCCCCCGACATGGCATGCACGATCCGCAGTCGCACCGGGTGGGCGAGTAGCTCCATCGGGTCCATGGAGCAATGTTCTCATCTCTGATATTGTTCGCAAAGTTGAGATCAATGCCGGGCTGATTGCCCTGAGCGCAGGAGGATTCGATGTCGTCGATCGCACCTACTCGCACCGGCATCGAGGTGGTCGAGCACTTGTGCTCGGGTCGGTATGCGCAGGTGCACGAGATGTTCGCGGCGCAACTGCAAGCGCTGGTGTCGGCCGAAAAACTGGGCGCGGCTTGGGAATCGGTCCTCGATCGGTACGGATTGGTGGCCGAGGTGGGAGCCGCGGTGAGCGAGGCCGGCGCGGTGCGGGTGCCCGTGCGGCTCGAACGCGGCGAGGTGGTGGTCGGGATGACGATCGACGACGCCGATCGCCTCACCGGCCTGCAACTGATGCCGCCCACGGCACCGTGGCAGCCACCCGACTACGCCGACCCGGAGTCCTTCGACGAGGAGCAGGTCGCGATCGGGCAGGCGCCTTTCGTCGTTCATGGCACCATCAGCCTGCCGCGGCGGCCGCGGCCGTGTCCGGCGGTTGTGCTGCTGGCGGGCGGGGGACCTTTCGACCGCGATATGACAACGGGTTCGAATAAGCCGCTCGCGGATATCGCCTGGGGGTTGGCCAGCCGAGGTATCGCGGTGTTGCGTTTCGACAAGATCACCCACGCGCATGCCGGTGTGGTCGCGGGACTCGCGTCCTTCACCATGACCGATGAATACGTGCCCCATGCAGTCGCGGCTGTAAATGTCCTGCGCGAGCACCCGGCCGTCGATACGGATCGGGTTTTCGTGCTCGGGCACAGTATGGGTGGGAAGGTCGCGCCACGGGTCGCGGCCGCGGCACCGACGGTGGCAGGGGTGATCGTCTTGGCCGGTGACGCCTCGCCGATGCACTGGTCCGCGGTGCGGGTCACGCGTTATCTCGCCGCGTTGGAGCCCGATGGTGGTGCCGGTGCGCAGGCCGCGATCGAGGCGATCGTTCGGCAGGCGCAATTGGTGGACAGTGCGTTGACGGTGTCGACTCCAGTCAGTGAACTACCCCTCGGGCTGCCCGCGTCGTATTGGTTGGATTCGCGGGACTACGATCCGGTCGCTGTCGCCGCGATATTGGGCAAGCCGATGTTCATTCTGCAGGGCGGACGGGACTATCAGGTCACCATCGATGACGACTTGTCGCTGTGGCGGGCTGGTCTGGCTGATCGGGCAGAGGTGACGATCCGGGTGTACGACTCGGATAACCACTTGTTCTTTCCGGGTGCGGGACCCTCGACTCCGGCGGAGTACGCGGCGGCGCAACATGTTGATCCGAAAGTGATTGTCGATATCGCCAGCTGGCTCGAGGCCTCGGTATAGATCGGCCCACAGCAGACCCGACACGCCGTCTTCGGCGATACCGTGTCGGCCTGACTTCGCGATCAACCAGTAGTGAGCATTCGTGCCTGTGACGAAACGAATTCGCCGTAGGGGATTTCGGCGGCCCGGCAATCGGGGCACTCTGGAAGAGAACCTCTGATCCGATGACAGGACCCAGATCGTGACACATGCCTTGACCCAGCTGGAGTTGCTGACCGAACTCGAACCCGTTGCCGAACAAAATCTCAACCGTCACCTATCGATGGCCAAGGACTGGCATCCGCACGACTACGTGCCGTGGGACCAAGGCCGCAATTTCGCCGAGATGGGCGGAATCGATTGGGAGCCAGCGCAATCCCAATTGAGTGAACTGGCCAGGGCTGCGATGGTGACCAATCTGCTGACCGAGGACAATCTGCCGTCCTATCACCGACTGATCGCCGAATCCTTCTCCCAGGACGGCGCCTGGGGCACCTGGGTGGGGCGGTGGACCGCCGAGGAGAACCGGCACGGAACCGTCATGCGCGACTATCTCGTTGTTACCCGAGGCGTGGACCCGGTGGCGCTGGAACAGGCGCGAATGGTCTGCATGACAGCCGGGGTGCAGCACCCGACCGGGGTGGACGAGAACGGATTCCTGCCTGGTATCGCTTATGTGACCTTCCAAGAACTGGCGACCAGGGTCAGTCACCGCAATACCGGCCGGGTCTGCAACGATGCGGTCGCCGACCGGATGCTGCAGCGTATTTCCGCCGACGAGAATCTGCACATGGTCTTCTACCGCAACCTCTGCGGTGCGGCCATCGATCTGGCGCCCGACCAAGCGCTGGCAGCGATCTCCGCGATCATCCGCAACTTCCAGATGCCCGGTGCGGGCATGCCGGACTGGCGTCGCAATAGCGTGCTGATGGCCAAACACGGCATCTACGATCTGCGCCAGCACCTCGAGGACGTCATCACGCCGGTGCTGCGCAAGTGGAATATCTTCGAGCGCAATGACTTCGGTGCCCGCGGTGAACAGGCGCGCGAGGAACTCGGCCTATTCCTGGAGCAGCTCGGCAAGGACGTGCTCAGGTTCGAGGAGCAGCGTGACCGGGCACTGGCACGCGAGGCGCGCAAGCGCGAGTGGCAGGACGCCTGAGCGGCTTCCGCTGAATCGATGATCTTGGTCCGACCAGCGGACTCTTGACGATTTTAGTTTTAGTCTCCTACACTAAAACTAAGCTCGAGAGGAAGCGATGACATGGGATACGGACACTGGGACGACACCGCCTACCGCGCGGCCAAGACCTTCCGCGCCAGTCGAGGCCTGGACGACTTCGGATACACCGCCGAGATGCGGGGGCAGCCGTATTCGGATTGGCGGGCGCATCCCGCGCTCGAACCACTCGGCGTCACCGTGCGCGAATGTCGGGATTCGGCCGAGCACGGCAACTCGCTCCCGATCGCGGTGCTGTTCGACGTCACCGGATCGATGGGACGGGTGCCGCGGATCATGCAGGACAAGCTCGGCAAATTGCACGGACTCCTGCAGCGCAAGGGCTATGCGGAAGATCCACAGATCATGTTCGGCGCCATCGGCGATGCCGATACCGACCGCGTGCCACTGCAAGTGGGGCAGTTCGAATCCGACAACCGGATGGACGAGCAGTTGCGCAATATCCTACTCGAGGGTGGCGGCGGCGGACAGAAGTCCGAAAGCTATGAACTAGCCGCGTATTTCATGGCCACCCATGTCGCGACCGACGCATGGGAGCGGCGCGGTAAGCGCGGTTACCTGTTCATCATCGGCGACGAACTGAACAAGGCGAAACTGGCGGGTCGGCATATCCGCGCCGTCATCGGCGATCACGTGCGCACCGATATCGAGGTCGCATCGATCTATCGGGAACTGGCCCAGCGCTGGCATGTGTACTACATCCTGCCGAACCAGTCGAGCTACTTCGACGATCCCGAGATCGCCGAGCACTGGCGGGGATTGCTCGGCCAGAACTTCATGAAGCTCGACGATCCCGCCGCGGTCTGTGAGCTCATCGCGCTCACCATCGGACTGGAGGAAGACCGCATCGACGTGCACGCCGGACTGGCGGACCTGCGTGATGTGGGGTCGGTGGCGGAGGCCGATTCGGTCGGAAAGGCGTTGAGAGTCAAGGCGGGACCGAATATTCGTGCCCTGTCGCGGGGGCGGAGCTGAATCCGGCAAGTGTTGGAGTGCTGCGGCTCCGATGTCGAGTTCGGCCCTGGGCGGCTACCGCGCGGGCACGCTGCTGATCTGCAGCGTTGAGGCCGGTGACCGACGCCGCAGTGGCACGCGGATGGCGGTGCACAAGGCCGAACCGTGCTGCGAGCCACCGGGGCGGACTGTCTGCGCTTGCGGATGAATCACTGGAAAGGTAAGGGGCGAAAGGTGCTTCAGTCGCACATCATCGTGCTCGACCTCGGATTCGGAGATGCGGGGAAGGGGGCGACCGTCGATTGGCTGTGCTCGCCGGAGGCAGGACTGGACGTATCGGCGGTCGTGCGGTTCAACGGCGGTGCGCAGGCGGCGCACAATGTGATCGCAGACGGTCGCCATCACACCTTCGCACAGTTCGGGTCCGGAACTTTTTCCGGAGTGCCCACGCTGCTCTCGCGGCACATGCTGGTCGAGCCGATCGCGCTGGCCGGTGAATCGCGGCAGCTGGCCGCACTCGGTGTGCCGGATCCGCTGTCGCTCTTGCGGATCGACGGTCGCGCATTGCTCACGACGCCGATCCATATCGCTGCCAACCGTGCCCGCGAAGATGCGCGGGGTTCCTCGCGGCACGGTTCCTGCGGCCGTGGCATCGGCGAAACTGCCAGTTACGCAATAGAATACGATGCACCGACCGTCTCGGATTGCCTGCGTCCCGACGTCCTGTACCCCAAGCTGCAGGCGATGGCGGCATACTTCGGACCGTTGATCGCGCCCAGCGCCCACCGCTATGAAGCGATCCGCGATCTGGTCGATATGTACCGTGAATTCGCCGCCGCCGTGCGCATAGTCGACGGCACCGAACTCGCCCGCCTCGCGGAACGCGGTCGCCTGATTTTCGAAGGGGCACAAGGTGTTCTCCTCGACGAATGGCGCGGCTTCCATCCGCACACCACCTGGTCCACCGTCGAACCGCGCAACGCCCGCGCCCTACTCACCGAAATCGACGCCCCCGCTTACACACTCGGCGTCACCCGCACCTACATGACCCGCCACGGCGCAGGCCCGTTCCCGACCGAAGACCCCACTATGACCTTCCCCGAGCCTCACAACGCCACCGGCCCCTACCAGGGCCACTTCCGTCGAGGCCACCTCGACCCCATCCTGCTCCGCTATGCCATCGAGGTCTCCGGCGGTATCGACGGGCTCGCACTCACCCACCTCGACGCACCCGGAACCGGCTACGCCGCAACGGGATACGCGACTGCGGGCGGGATGCTCGACCGGCTGGAACCGGGCCGCTGGCAAAACCTCGACCACCAGCGGGACCTCACCGCTCTATTGACCATGGCCGACCCGATCCTGACAGCCGTGCCAGCCGAGCCGGTGCCGTGGCTGGAACGCCAACTCGGTGCCCCGATAGTCCTGACCGCCCACGGCCCGGACCGTCGCGACCGCACTCCGACCCGAGTTGTCGCCGCCGCCTAGCAATCGGGAGCTGGCTCTGTCGGCGCGGCAGCTGGTGACCGGCGCGCAATCTTGCGCTCGCGCCGCGGCACAGGCACCCGACGCGTTGCAGTCGGCGACTGGCGTGCGCTCTCGCGTCCGCGCCGAGTCATGGCGCATCGAGTGGCACTCGGTTGCGGGGAACCTCGAGACGGCGGCTCGATAGTGTCACTCCGCGCGAGCTGGCCGGAGTGCGGCAGGATGGGGTCGCGTGGAGCAATCCGTGGTTTCGGTCGATGTGGTGGCATTGCGGTTCTGGGCCGACGATGCCGAGGTGAGTGTGGGTATCGCGGCGCGGGAGATGGAGCCGTTCACCGGGCATTTGGCATTGCCGGGCGTGCTGCTCGGGCGGGGCGAGCGGTTGGTCGCGGCGGCGCGGCGGGCGGTGCATACCAAGTTGGGCGTGCCAGCGGCGGCCATCGGGGCGGTCGGGCAGTTGGTGACCTTCGACGAACCGAATCGCGATCCGCGCGGGCCGACGTTGTCCATTGCCATGTGGGCCGTGGTCGAGCCGCATGAGGGGCCCGCGCAATGGGTTTCGTTCGATGCGGTGCCCGATTTGGCCTTCGACCACAACCGCATCGTCGATGCCGCCCGGAGCCTGCTGGCCAGTCTGCTCTGGAAGGATATGGCTTTCACCAGAGCACTGACCGGCGACGAATTCCCGGCGACCCGCGCGGTGGAACTCAGCTCCTCCGTCCTCGGCGCCCGCCCCGACCCAGCGAACCTGAATCGGACCCTGGCCGCCATCCCCGGCCTGGCACGCACCACCGAACGCCGCCGCGTCAAAGCCACCGGCCGCCCCGCCGCCGTCTGGGCCTTCACCCCCGACGATTAGCGCACCGCTGCAACGACTTCCACGCAACGGTGTTCAGTCGCGTGGGACGTACATGATGACGGCTACGCCGAGCAGGCAGAGGGTGGCGCCGAGGTAGTCCCAGCGGTCCGGGTGGAATTTGTCGACGATCATGCCCCAGGCGAGGGAGCCCGCCACGAACACGCCACCGTAGGCGGCCAGGATGCGGCCGAAGTTCGGGTCCGGTTGGAAGGTGGCGGCGAAGCCGTAGGCACCGAGTGCGAGTACGCCCGCCGCGATCCAGAGCAGCCCGCGGTGTTCCCGCCAACCCTGCCAGATCAGCCAGGCGCCGCCGATCTCGGCGAGTGCGGCAAGGGCGAACAGCAGCAGCGACCGGGCGATCGTCATGCGGTAGAACCTACCGCCAGGTCCGCTACACCTCGTAAACCGGGTTCCTGCTGTTCATCTCCCCGATACGTACCGGTGAGCAGGGTGAATAGTTATTGGCTATCGCAAGTTCAGTCGTTGTTCAGCAAGGCGACCGGCGATGGCGAGACCGATGAAACGTCCATGAACACCCACTCGGTGCGCTACCGAAAGGCACTGTCGTACTGGATCGTTCGGGGATATGAGCGCGCGAATCGTAGCCACCACGCCCCTCGCACGCAGGCAACTGTTGTCCGGCGCCATTGCCGCCGCGGCCGTTTCTACCGTCCTCGCCACCGGCCGCACGCAAGCCGCCACCCAAGCCGACAAGGTCGTCCTCATCGGGCTCGACGGCACGATGTACCGCAAGATCGAGGAGGTGCGGGCGCCGAACCTGTTGCGGCTCAGCGCCGAAGGCACCCTCGCCCGCAGCTCCATCGCCCCGCATATCTCCATCTCCGGCCCATCCTGGGCCACTGTGCTCACCGGCGTCTGGGGCAGCAAACACGGCATTGTGGACAATAATTTCGACGCGACCCCGTTCGCGAAGTATCCGACGGTTTTCACCCGACTCGAACGTCACGATCCGACCCTCAAAACTCAGTCCATCGCCACCTGGGATCAGATCGCCACCATGACGGCCAGCGGCGATCCACGCGCCGACGTCGTCATCTCCACTCCGCTCGTCCCCGATGACGACAACGAAAGCGCCACCGACGCCGCCACCACCGACAGCGTCGTCACCGCCATCACCAAATACGCCCCGGACTTCCTCTTCACCCACCTCGACCAGGTCGACCGGGCCGGTCACCAGCACGGCGGCGCGTCCAGCGAATACCGCGAGGCCGTCACCCGCATCGACGCCCTCGTCGGCCGCATAGTCGCCGCCGTGGATGCCCGCGCCCGCGCCAACCTCGCCGAACGCTGGACCATCCTGGTCACCACCGACCATGGCCACCGGCCCAAGGGCGGTCACGGCGGTCAAACCCCCGACGAGACAAGCAGTTTCGTCATCGCCCGCGGCCCGAACTTCCTCGCGGGCGCGATCAGTTCCAGCTTCTCCCTGGCCGATATCACCCCTACCGTGCTGGATATCTTCCACGCCCCGCTCGACCCGGACTTCGACGGACAATCGCGTATCCGCCTGCCCGTCGAACCCTTCACCAGCCGATAGGGGCACCTTTCGCACGCTTCGCTCGTTGTCGCCGCATACGATCGCCAGCGCCGCAATTCACCCGCGCAACCGGGGCATTTCCGACTCGGCAACCTCGGAACGGGCAGGTGACCTGCGCGCGGACTAAAGTTGTGGTCTGGGCGGTTGCAGCGGTCGGATACTGTGGTCCGATCGCGGCGTGGAGAGGTGGTGGCATGACTCAGCATCTGGGCGAGGCGAATGTCGAGCAATCGGCAGGCGCCCCGCAGTCGAATGGTGCGGCCACCCCCGCTGTGACTACGCCGCAACCGCAGGTGAGTGGCAATGCCACACCGTCGCGTCAGCCCGGGACCGCGGCCGCGGTGCCGACCTCCGCCTCGCGGCGGGTGCGCGCCCGGCTGGCCCGGCGCATGACCGGCCAGCGCGGTATCGCGGCGGTCAAACCGGTGCTCGAGCCGCTGGCCAGCGTGCACCGCGAGCTCTATCCGAAGGCGAATCTCACGCTGCTGCAGCGCGCCTTCGACGTCGCCGACGAGCGCCACGCCCACCAGTTCCGCAAATCCGGTGACCCGTACATCACCCACCCGCTCGCGGTCGCGAATATCCTCGCCGAACTCGGCATGGACACCACCACGCTGGTCGCGGCACTGCTGCACGACACCGTGGAGGACACCGGCTACTCGCTCGAGCAGCTGACCGAGGACTTCGGTGCCGAGGTCGCGCATCTGGTCGATGGCGTCACCAAACTCGACAAGGTCAACCTGGGCGCGGCCGCCGAGGCCGAGACCATCCGCAAGATGATCATCGCCATGGCGCGCGACCCTCGCGTCCTGGTGATCAAGGTGGCCGACCGCCTGCACAACATGCGCACCATGCGTTTCCTGCCACCGGAGAAGCAGGCCAAGAAGGCCAAGGAAACCCTGGAGGTGATCGCGCCGCTGGCGCACCGCCTGGGGATGGCCACGGTCAAATGGGAACTCGAGGATCTCGCGTTCGCGATTCTGCATCCGAAGAAGTACGACGAGATCGTGCGCTTGGTCGCCGACCGCGCACCTTCGCGCGATACCTACCTGGCGCGGGTGCGCGCGGAGATCGTGAATACCCTTGCGGCGTCGCGGATCAACGCGATCGTCGAGGGTCGCCCCAAGCACTACTGGTCGATCTACCAGAAGATGATCGTCAAGGGTAAGGACTTCGACGACATCCACGACCTGGTCGGCATCCGCATCCTGTGCGACGAGGTGCGCGACTGCTATGCGGCGGTCGGTGTGGTGCATTCGCTGTGGCAGCCGATGGCGGGCCGGTTCAAGGACTACATCGCCCAGCCGCGCTACGGCGTTTACCAGTCGCTGCACACCACAGTCGTCGGCCCGGACGGTAAGCCGCTGGAAGTGCAGATCCGCACCCAGGACATGCATCGCACCGCCGAATTCGGCATCGCCGCGCACTGGCGCTACAAGGAGACCCGCGGCAAGCATTCCAACGACTCCACCGAAGTCGACGATATGGCGTGGATGCGGCAGCTGCTCGACTGGCAGCGTGAGGCCGCCGACCCGGCCGAATTCCTGGAGTCGCTGCGCTTCGACCTGAAGTCGCCGGAAATCTTCGTCTTCACCCCGAAGGGTGATGTGATCACGTTGCCGCAGAAGTCGACTCCGGTGGATTTCGCGTACGCCGTGCACACCGAAGTCGGGCATCGCTGCATCGGCGCGCGGGTCAACGGCCGCCTGGTCGCACTGGAACGTCAGCTCGAAAACGGTGAGGTCGTCGAGGTATTCACCTCGAAGGCGCAGAACGCCGGACCCAGCCGCGACTGGCAGAACTTCGTGGTCTCTCCGCGCGCCAAGGCCAAGATCCGGCAGTGGTTCGCCAAGGAACGCCGCGAGGAGGCCCTGGAAAGCGGTAAGGAGCAGATCTCCAAGGAGGTCCGCCGCGTCGGGCTGCCGTTGCAGCGATTGATGAGCGTGGACGCGATGACCGCCGTCGCGCACGAACTGCACTACACCGACATCTCCACGCTTTACACCGCCGTCGGCGAGCATCAGGTGTCCGCGCATCACGTCGTGCAGCGGTTGATGGCGCAACTCGGCGGCATCGGTGATGTCGAGAACGAGCTCGCCGAGCGCTCCACCCCGTCGACGACGCCGAGCCGTCAGCGCGTGACCGGTGACGCGGGGGTGCTGATTCCCGGCGCATCGGGCACGGTGGCCAAGCTCGCCAAGTGCTGCACGCCGGTCCCCGGTGACGAGATCATGGGCTTCGTGACCCGCGGCGGCGCGGTGAGCGTGCACCGAACCGACTGCACCAATGCCGGTTCGCTGCGCGAACAGGCCGAGCGCATCATCGACGTGGAGTGGGCGCCGTCGCCGTCCTCGGTCTTCCTGGTCGCCATCCAGATCGAAGCACTCGACCGCACCCGTCTGCTCTCGGATGTGACCAAGGTGCTCGCCGACGAGAAGGTGAATATCCTGTCCGCCTCGGTCGCCACACACGGTGACCGGGTCGCGATCAGCAAGTTCACCTTCGAGATGGGCGATCCGAAACACCTCGGCCACTTGCTGAATGTGGTGCGCAATGTGGAGGGCGTCTACGACGTCTACCGGGTGACCTCGGCCACCTAGAACGCTGCGTCAACCTCGCTGGACGTAGCCGGCGTACCCGTATGGAAGGTTGCGGCTGCGTGCCTGCGCGGCGCAGCGTTCGCTGGAATGCGAAGTCCAGGTTGATGATTCGAATCATCGAAGGGTCGCCGGTGGGTTGCGGGGTGATTTCCTTCGTCGGAAACTTGTCGGAGAATCCTGGACGGCACGCGGTGAACTGCCATGCGCCACTCGGCGGTTCGCGCAAACCTTTCGTCGGAGCCGCAGTAAGAGCCGGAATCTGTTACGGTCTATTGCGTTTCATGGCGTTTAGGTTAGCAGCGGCAACACGAATTGATTGCGGATCGCTATGATGAACTACACGGCACGGATCTCGGGAATGCTGATCGCATTCGCCGTTGCTGTGGCGACCGCAGGGGCCGCCGTAGCGGAGCCATCCGATTCCGCGGGACCGACGACGAACATCACCATCGGTACGTGTCCGGCACTGTACGCCTTGGGAATTCAGGGCACAGGCGAATCGTCACCGGATGCCGCGCCGACCACCGATACCGGCATGCTGTCCACGGTCTTCATGCCGATGCTGGCCGAGGCCGATCCTGGTCTGGTCGACCGCGCTTACGTCCCATACGAATCCGGCTTCGGCGGCGCGACCGCCGGTGGCACGGTGTCGTATGCGGAGTCGGTGATCGGCGGACTGCTCCGGTTGCGCTCGATGGCCCAGGATGTCGCGGCCCGCTGCGCCGAGACCCGGTTGGCGATCGTTGGCTATTCGCAAGGCGCGCATGTGGCCTCGATGTTCGCCCAGGAGGTCGGTCAGGGCCACGGTGTGATCCCGCCCGAGAAGATCGCCGCGGTCGCCTTGTTCGCCGATCCGACCCGCAATCCCGGTGCGCCGCTATTTCCCGGCTCGCCGGGCAAGGCGACCCCGGATCCCGCGCCTGGCACTTCGGGGGACCGGATGGCATCCATCGCGGCCCTGCCGCTGGAGCCCGTGAGTGGCGGCGGTATCGGGCCGGAACGCGATAAGGCCCCGAATTTCGCCGCGCTCACCGGGCGGGTCGCGAGTTTCTGTGCCGCAGGCGATCTCGCGTGCGATGCACCGGAGGGCGCGCCGATCCTGAAGGCAGTCGCCTCTATTGCGGGACAGTCCAAGTTGAGTGGTGGCGACCCGATCACGTCATTGGTGTCGATTTCCCAGGCACTGGCGTACACGTCGATCAAGACTGCCGCCAAAGTCGTCAACGAGGATGTCCAGGGCAACTCCCTCGCGAATTTATCTATTTCACCGCAGAAGTCGATTTCGCAGCGCCTGGCCGATGCCGCAGATCCGCGCACGCCGTTGAATATTCCCGCAGCACTTCAGGCGCTGCTGAAGGTCGGCATGATCGGACTGAATTCGGTCGTGACAGTGGTCAAGTCGGTCATCAATGCTGCCAATATCAGCCAACTGGCGACCGCGGGGCTAACCGATCCGGTCTCCGGAATCCTGCTGTTCGGCACGAAATTGCTGGGCGCGATTCCGCAGCTGGTGCCGCCGACGACCGGTGCCCGATTGGTTACCCAGGCATTCGACGCGGTTGTACAGAACATCACCGATAACAGTGAACTGCTCAATGTGACGACTTGGGTGCGGTATTGGGATACCGTGCAGCGCCACGGCGCCTACAGCACCGCGGCGATCACCGCGACCGGTGCTGCGCCCACCCGATTCGTCGCGGACTGGTTCGCCGCGGCGGCACATGATCTGGCCGACAAATTCGGCAGCGGAGCTGTGCCTATCGGTGGCAGCACAAAATCGAACACCGGATTCTTCGGAGAAAGTTCCGGCGCGTCGACTACGCCGAATTCGTCCGGTACGGGACAATTTCCGTTCGGGACAGGAGCCGATGGCGCCTCATCCGGCGGCGCGACGTCGACTCCGCCCACCGTGGTACCCGGCACCGTAAACAACACCTACCCGTTCTCAACGAACTGATCGCAGAGAGGGTCCGATATGCCTGTGCCTTGCTCTGCGGGAATGGGGGAATGTTGAAGTCGTACAAACAGCTGTCGCGCTGGTACGGCGCGCTGGAGCCGGAGACGGGGGTAGCTGCCGCGCACCCCGATGAGCCGGGATTGCGGGAACCCGGTGACGAAGACGGTGCGCCCCGGTTTCCGCACTACATCCGCGAAGAGGATCCCGACGAGGTGCGCGCGCGTAACGAAGTGCCCGCCGATCTGGCCTCCAATCGCAGCGAATTCACCGGCGGGTGGTCGGATTGGGTGGCCGGGCGCGCCCCCGGTCCCGACGACGACTACATCGGCCCGCGCGATGGCGAACTTGTACAGTTCCCGTGGCCGGAGGACGACGACGACCACGACGATGCGCCGCGCGAACGGTCGACCCACGTGACGCGCGCATTGCGCCAGGAGGCGCGCAATCATCCGGCCGCGCGCCGGGCCCGGGTGCTCGCGGTACTCGTAGTGGCTGTGCTGCTGTTGGCCGCGGCCGCCGCGGGCGCATTGTTCCTCCTACGCTCCTCCGGTGATCGGGCCGCCGCGCCGGTTGTGCCCTCGATGCAATTCACCGCGGGCAGTGTCCAATCCCGTGGCATCGCCGATTGCCCGACCGAACGCGGTGACCGCATCGTGCGCAGTGCCGAACCCGGCGGCGCCGACTCCGGACCGGGTGCGATCCTGGCGTTCCAATACGCCTACTACGTGGAACGTTCCGGCGAGCGGGTCCGGGCGGTGGTGGCACCGGATTCGAATATCTCCTCGGCCACCGTCATCCAGCACGGCATCGACACCATTCCGCTGGGCACCACGCACTGCGTGCGAATCCAGACGATCACCGAAGACCGGTATTCGGTCGAGGTCACCGAATACCGACCCGGCGGCGCGCCCGCCACGTACAACAAGCAGACCGTCACCACGGTGGTGGTCGACGGTCGCACGCTCATCGCGGGCGTCGCGGCCGGATGAATAGGGAGAGCTGATAGCGATGGGAGACGACTGGAGCCGCTGGCTCGACGAGGCGCCCGATGAGGGTGATTCGTCGGACCGGCATGCGCCTTCGAAGGCTCCGGTGGTGCGTCTGCGACGTAAGGGCGGAGACAGCGAATCCGCGGAACCGGCGCAGCGTTCGATTCTGGTGGTCGGTGGCTGCGGTGGTGCGGGAACCACGACCACAGCGTTGGGCTTGGCCGGTGAACTCGGCACGACGGGCACCTCGACGGTGGCGGTGGACGCCACGGCGGCGGGCAGCGATCTGGCGCTGCGCGGGGCCGATGAGCATCTGCATCCGATCAGCCTGCAATCGTGGTTGTACGGGCGTGGCAACGATGAACCGGCGCCGTTGAAGGAGTGTCTGTCGCAGGCGAGTTCGGGCATCGGACTGCTATGGCGCGACGCCGCGCCGTTGCGTCGGCGTGCCACATATCTCACAGTCGCGCGCGCGATCTATGACGCCGGGTACACTGCGGTCTACGACGGCGGCAACCCGATTGCCGGGCGGCAACTGCGGCCGCTGCTGGATGACGCGGATGTTGCTCTGGTACTTGCCATTCCCGCGCGCGCCGATGCCGCGAATCGGCTGCGGGTGACCCTGGAATGGCTCGACGACCAGTTCGGCGATTCGGCCGAGGGGCAGGGCGGTGGCATCGTCGGCGATACCACAATCGTTGTCTCGCACCAACTTCCCGGCGCCGATTCCCATGTTGCTGACCATTTGCGCGAACATCTTTCGGGCTGGGTTCGCGACATCAGGGAGATTCCCTACGATCCGCATCTGGCGCGCGGTGAACTCGTTCGCCACGCATCGCTGGCTTCGGAGACGCGCCGGGCTTATGGGCGGCTGCTCGCCGGAGTGGCATCATGACGGCCGCCATGAAACTTCGTCGCCAGTCCGAAGCCGCCCAGGCCGGTGTGGTCGCCCCACCGGAGTCCCGTCGCGCCCCCATTTGGGACCGTCCCGTACCCGGCGTCGGCCGGGCACCGCTGTGGTGGCTGCTAGGTGTGCACGGCGGTGCCGGAGCCAGCAGCCTCGCGCGTGTGCTTGCGCCCGCGGCGGATTCGGGCCGCCGCTGGCCCGGCGTCTTCGACCGCGAATCGCCCTTCGTTGTCCTGGTGGCCCGCGAGACCATAGCCGGGCTTACCCGCGCACATGATTTGCTGCGCCAACATCATTCGGGTTTCGCCGGGTCCAGCGAGGTCCTCGGACTGGTCACCGTCGCGGCCCGCCCCGGCCGGATGCCCGCCGAAATCCGCCGCTATCGCGATGTGGTCGGCTCCCTGGCCGGTCAAGTCTGGCAGGTTCCGTGGTACGAGGAATGGACCCTCGTCGAACCGGAGTCCCTGCCGATCTGGACCCCGGGCGATGAGATACCGCAGAAGAAGAAGAGGATCGACCCGCTCGAGGAAGTTCCGCTCGAGATCCGGGAACTCGGGGCCGATATTGTTGCGGTCGTGCGCGAAAACCTGGATAGCAGTGCATCTTTCGAAGAGGGCCCGCGTTGACCATCACAACCAAGAAAGGCAGCCGATGAGCATGATTCTGCTTGCCGTGCAGGACACGTACGGCACTGTGCTGGCTCAGGTCGGTAACCCGACACCGGAAGCGCCTCCCGGCTCGGAGAAGATCCTGCAGCTGGTCCGCTACCTCACCTGGTTCGTGTTGCTCTCCGGTATCTGCGGAATCACCTACGCGGGTGGCAAATTCGCGTGGGAGAAGTGGACCGGTGGTGGGCTCGAATCGCCGAAGATGGTGGCCGGAGCCATGATCGGCGGCGTCGTCGCGACGAGCGCGGGCACCATCATGAACGCCGTCATCGGAACCTGATGTACGCGATGGCTACCGTGCGAATGTCGGCGGCGGAACTGCTTGCCTACAAGCAGATGCCCGCCGAAGTGTTGCAACCGCTGATGCAGCTGCTGAACTGGCTGCTCTGGTTCGTGCTGCTGGTGTGCCTGGCGTGGATGATCGTGTCCGCGGGCCGCCTGTGGATCGCGTTCCGGAGCGATCTGGCGATGAACGACGCCTCGCACGGTGTATTGATGAGTCTGCTCGGGGCGGCGGTGGCGAGCACGGCCTCGGGGATCGCGTTGGCGTTCCTGCCGACGTGAACGGGGATGGGGACGGCCCTGGGATGATTTCCACAGTTGTGCGGGAGCAATCCGGCGTGTGGCGGCGCGGCATCCGCAAGCCCGCCGCCGGTGCGGTCGGTGCTGCTCTGCTGCTGGCGGCGGCCGGCTGCGGCGGCGGTGGCGGTGGCGGCAATTCCGGCCCCAACCTGACGGCCGCGCCGACCCATATGCGGTGGCAGCCGTTCCAGGGTGTGGCACTGCCGAGTGCCGACCAGGGGCCGAAGCAGGTATCCGATGGTGCCGCAACGGGTTTCGAGCATTCGCCAGCCGGTGCGGCGCTGGCGGCGATCGTGCACACGGTGCGCTTGTCGGTGGCCGCCGATAGTCAATGGGCCGATATCGTCCGCCAAGAGGTGGTGCCGAACAAGGCCAGAGACGAGTGGGCGGTCAACCGGGTGCAACTGGCGATCACCGGTCCGGCCGCGCCCGAATACGCGCCCAGAGTGCTCGGGTACAAGATCACCGGCTATACCGATGCGGCCTCCGCCGTCGACGTCTATACCGAATATTCGGACAACTCGAAGGCGGTGAACCACACCACTGTCGAATGGTTCGGCAACGACTGGAGATTACGACTGCCGGATCCCGACTCGACCGCCCGGCCCATCGAGGCGGTCGATGGATTGCCCACGGACATAGTGAAATTGGAGGCACCGGCATGAGCGAGCGCAGCGAGCGAATCCTGTCGCAGCGTGCTTCGCTCATGATGGAACCGAGCGCCAGCGAGGCGGAGTCATGAGCGAGAAGGAGTCGTACGCGCGCGATCGCGTCTCCTTCGGTGTCATCGCGTCGGCTGCCGTGCTGGTGCTCATCGTGGTCGTCGGCGTATTCGTGTACGTGAGCCGGGACGACTCGGGTTCGGGTGGCGACAAGGCCGCTGCCGCAGCCAATTCCGGCGGTGAGGGCTTCGCAACTCCCGAGGTCGATATTCTCGGCAGGCGCGTCGATATCCCGAACAACCCTGCCGGACAACCACTTCCGCAGGATCCGACCCGGCAGCGCAGGCCAACGGACGCGGACTGGTTGACCGCGGCGCCCGAGGGCACCACCGCACCGCATGGATGGCAGCGGGTCTACGGCGCCTCGGTCCCGTTCTCCACCTCGGACGGACCGACTCGCATCGAAGACGGTCTGGCCGTGGGCTATTCGCACACCCCGCAGGGCGCGGTGCTCGCGGCGGCCCAGATCACCTACCGTCTCAACGCCCGACCCGCCGACCGTGACCTCTACGTCCGCCAGGTCCGCGTCTCGGCCCAGCAGATCGCGGCCTACGACAAGGCCCTGTCCCAGGATAAACTCCCCGAACAGCAGCCGGAGAAGGTGACCAAGTACTTCGTCGCCTCGGATGCGTTCAAGGTCGAGAACTATGCGGATGATCTGGCGATCATCCAGCTGGCCACCCGTGGCCAGGTGGTCGATGGCAAACAGCTGTGGGCGGCCTTGCGATTGGTGATGATCTGGGACGCGGGGGACTGGCGGCTGAAGCCGGCAACCTCGAACAACCCGCAGACCGAATATGTCGAGTCGTTGAACGGGTGGACCAAATGGTGACCACGGGGCCCGGATCCGGTCCAGGCAAACGTTCGCCGCTCGCGCTGCTGGGCGTCGGAGCAGTGCTTGCCGTGGTCGTCGCGGTCGCTGTGACCGTGGTCGCGATGCGAGACAACGCTGCCGGGGGTGACCAGGTATCGAAGACCGGCACGAGTTCGGGCGGTGCGCCGGTCAGTGCCTCCGACTCCGCGGGCGGCGCCGGATTCAGCGGCTCCGATGTGGATTCGTTCGGCCATCGTTTCGATATTCCGAACATTCCTGCCGGACAACCACTTTCGGATTCCGTGACGCCGCGTCAGCCCGCCGACGGCGACTGGCTGACCGGCACTCCGGCCGGCACGGGTCAGCAGGGCGGTTGGCAGCGTGTGTACAGCGGCCCGGTGATCCCGTTCTCGACCACCGACGGCCCGACCCGCATCGACAACGACATTCCGACCGGATTCAGTCGAACCCCGCAGGGTGCCGCGCTCGCGGCCGAGCAGATCTACTGGCGCACCGTGGCACGTCCGACGGACCGGGCCCTGTGGCAGCAGTTGGTGATCCTGTCCGACCAGGAGCAGGCCGATCGCGACCGAAAGATCGCCGACGGCAAGATCCCCAATGAACTACCCGACAACATCAAACCGTTGTTGTTCGCCTCCGACGCATTCCGAATCGAAAGCTATGGTGACGATTTCGCTGTGGTACGTATCGCCCGCAAGACCCGTGATTTCCTGCACGGCGGGCGCAGCTGGGTAGCCATGAGACTGAATGTGCTCTGGCTCGATGGTGGTTGGAAACTCAAGTCGTCCACGAGTGATGCACAGCCACTCGAGACGATCGACTCGATCGATGGGTGGACAAAATGGTGAGGCGCGTTGTCACGATCCTCGCGGTCATCTTCACTGTCATGATCGCGACACCGACGGTGGCATACGGTCAGACTTACGGATTCGACGATACGTGCAACGAATTGCACGACACGCTCGACAACGTCGGTCTGCCCGGCTTCTCGCTCGGTGACGCCGCATCGGCCGCGTGCAAGGCGGGCAATGCCGCCTCGCACCCGGGCAGCGCCGCGAACGCGGTCAAGGACAAGGCCTGGGATTCGACCTTCGGCAAGGTCGTGGATTCGCTGATGAACGGCCTCGGCGAGGCGATCATGCTTGCGCTGACCTTCTGGATGAAGGTCCCCAATGAGGCGGCCAGCGATTCGGGTTCATTGTTCGTCAAGATCAACGACTACACCTACCAAGCGCAGATATTGCTGCTCATAGCCTCGGTGATCTTGTCCGGCGCCAGATTGGCCGAGGCCAGACGCGGCGCCGTCATGAACGAGGCGGCCGAATCGTTCCGCATGTTCACGCGGGTGGTTTTCAGCTCCTGGATGCTCGGCGCCGTCATCGTCGCGGGCACACAGGCCTCGGATCGCTTCTCCGAGTGGATCATCAACGATTCGACCAATGGCAATGCCAAGGATCTGGCCGAGTTGATGGTGAAAACCAGTAAGCTGCAGGCATTCTCGCCGGGGCTGGTGTTGATCATCGCGATCGTCGGACTGCTCGGCTCGCTGGCACAGATCGTGCTCGCCATCGTGCGTCAGGGTCTGCTGATCATCGCGGCGGGTGTGCTGCCGTTGGCCGCGGCCGCATCCGGGATGAATATCGGCAAGCAGTCGTATCAGAAGCTGATCGGCTGGATCATCGCGTTCATGCTCTGGAAGCCGGTGGCCGCCATCGTCTACATGATCGCGTTCACCACCGCGGGCCATGTGGATTCGCTGACCGATACCGGCGGGCTGCCGGAAGGCGAACAGGCACAACGGATGTTGGTCGCAATCGTGCTGCTGTGCAGTGTCGCCTTCGTGCTGCCCGCGCTGATGCGGTTGGTCACGCCCGCGGTCGCGATCGTGGGTAGCGGTGGTTCCGGTCTCACCGCGGCCGGTGGCGCAGTCGTCGGCGCCATGGCGCTCGGCGCGGTGGGCACCAAGGCAGTCTCGGTCAGGGGAGCCGCACCGGGTTCGGCGGGGTACGTCAGCGGCACATCCGCGGGACCACGCCCGCCTGGCGGCTCCGGTGGCCGCGGCGGTGGTGGCGGCGCTCCGCGTCCGGCGCCGCCACGCGGCGGCGGTGGTGGCGGCGGCGCGGCGGGCGCACCACCGCGCGCCTCCGTCCCACAGGGCGGCTCGGGAGTACCGTCCGGTGCGTCGAGGGCGGTGGGTGCGATCGGTGCGGCCCGCGCCGCGACGTCCCCGCTGAACCGTGCCGATGACGCCATGGGCGATGTGGCGGGCGACCGTTGGGCGAACCGTTCGCCCGACCTCGGGAGGAGCACCATTCCGCGATGACGATGACGACGAGCGATACCTACGAGCGGCGCTCGTACGGACTGTGGCAGAAGCCGCGCAGCGCAGGCCTTTTCGGTCTGCGCTGGGAAGAGACCGTCATCGGCTTTGTCGTCGTGATCACGGCCCTGATCTGTGCCATGGTCGGCGGTTTCAAGTGGGGTCTGATCGTGGGCGGCACCGGAGTGGTCGTGATGGTTCCTCTGGTGTGGCGGACGGGGGGCCGCTCCGGATATGAGAACGGATTGATGATGTTCAACTGGATGCGCTCACGCAACCGCGGTGAGCATGTGTACCGCGGTGGCCGGTTCTCGCGGATTCCTGGCGGTGTCACGCGGCTACCCGGTCTGCTCGCGCCCTCGAAGCTCTACGAGGGCATCGACGCGGGCGGCTACAGCTTCGGCATGATCCACCTACCGCAATTCGCCCAGTACACAGTGGTTTTGCGGGCCTGGCCGCAGGGGCACGAGGCGGTGGATCAGCCGGTCATCGACCGCTGGGTCTCGGCCTGGGGCACCTTCCTCGCCTCGGTCGGCCAGACCAGTGACATCGTCGCCGTCGTCCCGGTGATCGATACCGTGCCCGAGACGGGTAACCGGCTGCTCACCGAGGTTTCCACGATCACCCGCCCGGAAGCGCCGGAGCTGGCGCAGCAGGTGATGTACGAACTCGCCACCGAGCTGCCGCAGGAACGGGTGCAGCTGCTGCCGCGCGTCGCGATCACCTTCAAGGCGACCACCGCCGAGCGCCGCAAGAATCCGGCCGAGGAGGCCGTCGAGATCGGGCGCAGGCTCCCCGGTATCTGTGCCGCGATGGCCGAGGCCGGGGTGCGCGCCCAGCCGATGTCGGCCGATGAGGTCATTTCGTTCATCCGGCGCAGCTACGATCCGGCCTCGCAGGCCGATCTCGAGGTCGCCGCGGGCGAACCCGAAGGGCACGGGCTGGATTGGGCCGATGCCGGGCCGGTCTCGCACGACGAGAAGTGGGATCATCTGGTGCACGATGGCGGCCGCTCGGTCACCTGGGAGATGGACGCCGCACCCGAGGGCGCGGTGGACGAGCGGGTACTGCAGCGGTTGCTCGCGCCGAATCCCGAAGTGCCGCGCAAGCGTATCGCTATCGTGTACCGTCCGCATTCGGCCGCCGACGCCGCCGAAATCGTCGACGACGATTTCAAGAACGCGCTGGTGGCCCAGCAGAGTGAACGCGGTGTCGTCTCGGCGGCCGCGACCCTGCGGGTGGGTGCCACCCAGCAGGCCCGTGAGGAACAAGCCCGGGGTCACGGTGTGACCCGCTTCGGGGCGCTGGTGACCATCACCGAGCCCCTGCGCGGCGATCTGCCGCGCATCGAAGCCATTACCCGCGACCTGTCCACACAGGCGCGGTTGAAGATCCGGCGGTGCTACCGCTACCAGGCGGCGGCCTTCGCGGCCTCGCTCGGCTGCGGGGTGATCCTGCCGGAGCACGCGACAATTCCGAAAGCCTTGGCGGGGTGAGCAATACATGGCAGGTGAGTACGAGCCACCACCCGTGCGAGAACGGGACGATACGCCGGTGCGGCGCAAGCGGCGCCCCGAGGACGCGGCGTGGGAGCGGCCCGCGGACGGAGGCGCTCAGCGGCCCACCGGGGGCCGGGGCGAGCGCTCGGGCATCGAGGAGATGCCCGACCGGGATCGGCGATCCGCGCGGGACCCGGCGCGAGTGAGCGGCGGCGAGCGGACCGGTTTCGGCGAAACGTCCGATCGGGAGCGGCGATCGTCGCGCGATGCGGCCGAACGACGGGCGCGGCCCGGCGCCGCAACCGCGGACGGTGGCCGTGCCGATCGGCCGCACCCTGATCGCGGACGCACCAGGTCCGAAAACAGCCGCAGTGAACGGAATTCGGCCGAGCGTGGCCGTCTCGACGGCGCCAGGACCGCTCGCCCGCGCGATGGCGCACCGCAACGATCGGTACGGGGGGAACGCGTGGCACGACCGGAACGCAATGGCTCGCGGACGAGTCGCGAGGCACAGCGCGCGGCCAAGATCGACTACACCGCCGATCGCGCCATGGGCACCCCGCAGAGGGACAAGGCCGCGCGTCGCGCGAAGGCCAGGTCGGACAAGCGTAAACAGTCCGGTCCACCGCTACTCGACGATGCGACGAGGGCCAAACTCGAGCAGATCAGCCGGGAGGGCACCGGTCTGCGGGCGGCCTTCGCAACCTTTAGGATCCGTACCGACGATATCCGCCGCCGCAATTACGCCGCCCGCGCCGAACAGGTCTTCGAGGACGGATTCGATCGCAGCACAGCCCAACTCACCGATCGCGGCTATATGGGTCCCGGCGGCGGGCGGATGAACGTCGTCGGTCGCCCGGTCGAATACCGGGCCACCACCGCCCAGGTGGCCGGTCTGTGGCCATGGTCGGTCGGCGCGGGTGCGCCGTTGATCGGCACCCCGCTCGGTTCTCATCTGCATACCGGTGCCCCGGTCTGCTTCGACCCGATGAACTGGTTTCTGCGCGGCAGCTTCATCACCGCGCCCAGCCTTTTCGTTCTGGGGCTCAACGGTTTCGGTAAGTCCTCGCTGGTGCGCCGGATCGTGCTCGGCGGTATCGCACAGGGCATCACCCCGCTGATCCTGGCCGACGTGAAACCGGACTACCGCAAGTTGGTCGAACTGGTCGGCGGCCAGGTAATCGACCTCGGTTACGGTCATGGCAAGCTCAACCCGCTCGCCGCTGGTGTGCTCGGTTCGGTCGTGCCGATGTTGGACGAGCTTCCGGCACTGCAACTTCAGGTGCTGCAGGATCTGCGCGCTCGCCAGGTCACGCTCATCGCCGGTCTGGTCGAGCTCGTGCGCGGCGCGCGGGTGCGCGACTACGAGGAGACGCTGATCGCCACCGCACTGCGCATCCTCTACCGACCGGGCAGCGGCTACACGCCCGACCAACCGCCCATCATGGAGAATCTGCTCGAGGTAATCGTCGCCGGTGGTGACGAATTGCAGCTCGATGCGGGCGCCGACGATCCGAACGAATACCAGGTCGCCATCAAGGGCCTGCGCCGCTCGCTGCGCGCGTTGACCCAGGGCCCGTTCGGCGCGATCTTCAACGGGCAGACCACCGTTCCGATCGATACCAGCGCGGTCGCGGTCTGCATCGACGTATCCCACATCCCCACCGGCGATAAGAAACTCAAGGCCGCCGTGATGCTGGCCTGCTGGGCCGACGGTTTCGCCTCGGTGGAGGCCGCGCATGTGCTCGCCGATGCGAAACTCGGCCCGCAGCGCTATTTCCAGGTGGTGATGGACGAGCTGTGGCAGGTGCTCGGTCTCGGCGACTTCATGGTCGACCGGGTCGATGAGCTGACCCGTCTGCAGCGCACCATCGCCACCGCGCTGATCATGATCAGCCACACCATCAAGGACCTGCAAGCACTGGGATCGGAAGCCGCCATCGCGAAGGCGCTCGGCTTCCTCGAACGCGCGCGCGCCAAGATATTCGGCGCGCTGCCCGGCGAGGAGATCAAACGCCTGGACAGCGTGGTTCCGTTCACATCCGCCGAGGAGGAGATGGTGACCGGATGGTCCGCACCGCAAGCGCTGACGGGCGAGGCGCTCAAACCCGGTCAGCTGCGGCCGTCACCGCCGGGTACCGGCAAATTCCTGCTGAAGATCGGTGAGGATCGTCGCCCCGGTATCCCGTTCCATATGGAATTCACCTTGTCCGAGAAGGAGAGTGGGATCCACGAAACCAACCAGCGCTTCTCCGAGTTCACCGAGTCGACTTCGCGTGGTGGCGATTCCCCCAGTGGGAGTGCCGCATGAGGGGGCTCGCACCGCTTGCGACTGCTGGCAGGTCGCTCGAAACAACGCCGCTTGCGACTGCTCGCAGGTCGCTCGAAACAGCACAGCTTTCGACAACGGCGGACGGCTGCGGGAGGTGGGGCGCATGATGCCGCACCGGTCCTATCGGAGAGTGTCGCCGGAAGTGCGCAGGGCCGCGGTCGAGCAGGTGATCGCACTTACCGGCAAACTAAGCAGCGAATCGGAGGCCTGCCGGGTGGTCGCCGAGCAGATCGGCGTGCATACCAACTCGGTGCGCAACTGGGTGCGTGCCGCCGAGGGACCGAGTCTGGAGCGCCTGGACGCGACGGCGCTGCGCCGCAAAGTCGCACTGCTACAACAACAATTGGCCGCCGCCGCGGAGATGAACCGCACCCTGGCCGACACGCTCAACGAATCTCGGCGGCAGAGGTGAACGTGTTCGGTTCGGTCCGCGGTTGTTCGGCGCTGCCGGGGATGCGGTGAACGGGCGGACCCTCCTGTACGTGGCGCTGGGGAGCGTACTCGCGCTGATGACGCTGGTGGTGGTGATCGTGATGCCCGCCGTGGACGACGCCTGTGAGGGCACCTCGGTGATCGTATCGTCGAGTGTGTTGGCGCCGCTCGGCGGATACACGCCGGGTAATTCCCGGGTCGCGGGCTCGCCGACTCCCATGCGTACGACCGGCAATCCGACTGCCACCCAAGCCCATTCGACGGCTACCGGTGCACCGTCGCTGGCCGCAGGCGTCGGCCCGATCCGCCGCACACTGCCGCTGGTCGCAGGCACCTTCACCGTGTCGGACGTATTCGGCGCGCGCGGCGGCAGCCATAAGGGCGTCGACTTCGCCGCGGCCGACGGCACCACCATCTACTCGGTCTCCGACGGACGTGTCGTAGCGGCCGGTCCCGCTTCGGGTTTCGGCAACTGGATCGTCGTCGATTCCGTCGATACCAACGGCCGATCCTATTCGGCCGTGTACGGCCATATGTGGGACAGCGGCGTGCATGTGCACGTCGGCGATAGCGTCGTGGCCGGTCAGCCCATCGCGCAGGTCGGCTCGGCGGGCGAATCCAGCGGCCCCCACCTGCATTTCGAGATCGTGCCCGGCGGACGCTTCACCGGCGGTCGGCAAATCGACCCGCTGCCCTGGCTCGATGGCGCGCCGACTCCGGATGTCGGTGGTGCGCAGGCCTTTTCGTCCGATCCGCGGTGCAGTCGTGGCTTCGGTACCGCGGGCGGTGCGCTGGCCGCAGGCAAGGTGCCGCAGGAACTCGAAATCTGGTATCGCCGTGCGGGTTCCATCTGCCCGCAGATCACCCCGTCGCTGCTGGCCGCGCAGGGCAGGCAGGAGTCCGGATTCCGGCGCGGGGCCGCCTCGCCCGCTGGCGCGCAGGGTCTGGCCCAGTTCCTGCCCGGCACCGCGGCCAGCATCGATCCCGATGACGGTCAGCCCTATGTCATCGATGCCGACGGCAATGGTGTCGCGAGCGTATGGGACGACGGCGACGCGATCATCGGTCAGGGCCGCTATATGTGCGCGATCGCGCACAAGATCATGGCGTGGGAGTCCGAGGGCCGCGTGCAGGGCGATGTGGTCGCACTGACCCTGGCCGCCTACAACGCCGGTGAGGGCGCGGTGCTCGCCTCCGGCGGTATGCCGAACCGGGTGGCCGCGCACTACGCCGAGACCCAGCCCTACGTCGCGAATATCCTTGCGATGGAACCGCAATACCGCGCGCAGGGTTCCAATGGCCGCTTCACCCCGCAGGAGGGTGCGGGCGGCGTCCAGGTCCTCCAGGCGGCCCAGCAATGGATCGGCACGCCGTACGTCTGGGGTGGCGGTGGCCCGCAGGGACCGAGCGGCGGCGGTATGGACGGTCCCGGCCTCACTTCGGCGGCGGTGTTCGCGGCATCGTCGGGCACCGTGACGTTGCCGCGTACGGCCGAACAGCAGTGGGAGGCGGGCGTCGAGGTCTCACTGAGCAAGCTGCAACCGGGTGATCTGGTGTTCAGCTCATTCGGCCCGCGCGGCCCCTCCGAGGTCGGAATCTATTCAGGCAACGGCAGAATGGTCCAATCCGTGCCCGCCGCGTCCGGCCGTTCCAGTGGCGTGACCGAGGTCGCGGTGCCGGGTGACGGCCGCGGGAGGAGGGTGCTGTGAGGACAACCGATACCCCGGCGGACGAACACGCCGAAGCATGTGCGGTGATTGGACCGCACAAGTGTCGGTCCCGGCGGCTAGCCTGGAATAACACGGCGGCGCGAGCGACGGACCCGGAGGCGGTAGCGGAGCGTGAGCACCAAGGGGCCCGCGAACGCCGCAAATCGAACACTGCACGCGCGAAACTGGTGGTGATGCTGGTGGTGAGCGTCGCGATGTCGGGTGCGGGGTGCGCCAGCTCGGATCGGGAGTCGGGTTCCGGTGCGCCGCAGCCGCCCACGTCCACGACCCGATTGCTGGAGGGTGTGCCCGCACCCGATCCGGTGACGCCCGACGGCGTCGCGGTGGCCGCGCTGAAGGAGATCTATTCCTGGCAGCCCGCTACCGAGGCGCAGGGTGCATCGCTGTCGCGTGCGCGGAAATGGCTGGGCCCCAGTCTGGTCCGCATGCTGGACAGCACGCCGGCCGGGATCGAGACACCGAAAGCGACTCTGCAGTGGGCGGACTGGGCCAAAGCGCAGGCACATATCGATGCCTTCGCCTTCGCATCGGGGGAGCGTCCGCCCGCGAGCGCCGATCCGAATGTGCAACAGTTCAAGATCGGGATCGAGCAAACGGTCGTTTACCCGAACGGGCGCAAGGAATCCCTGCCGCCCGCGACGGTCATCGCGACCGTGGTGCGCACATCGGAAGGTTGGCGGCTCGACGCCTTCCGCTGATCTCGCACCAGCGACAATCACATAGCTAGGTCCTAACAGGAGGCAGACATGGCGAAAAAGAAGAAGGTGCAGGATCCGGCCGTGGTCGGACCCGATATCGCCCTCTACATGATCTACGCCGGTTTCGCGACTCTCGGAACCCTGTGGATCGCCTTGCATCTCGGCAACGCGATGGCTGTCACCCCGCAGGACATTCCCATCAACCCGATCGCGATCGTCGCCGATCTGGTCAGGGGAAAATTGCACTGGCCGCGCGCTTCCACGGTGATCGTGCTTGTCGTGATCGCGGCGATCGTGGCCTATGTGGTGGTGCGCAAGCGGCTCGCCGCACGCCGGTCGGTCGGTCGGCTCGCCGTGGACGACAAGGCCGACGTGATGGGAAGCGGCAGTGCCATCAAATCGCTCACCGAGGCGGGGGTGCGGGCGAAGGCCGAAATGCTCGGAGTGCGCCTCGGCTATAACGACAGCCCGGGCGTGCCGATCGGCATCGGCATCGCCGACGGGGTGATGCTCTACGGCTCCTATGAGGATCTGCACCTGGACATCTGGGGTCCGCGACAGGGCAAATCGACCTCCCGGGTGATTCCGGCCATCCTGACCGCGATCGGCCCGGTACTGGCTACCTCGAATAAGCGCGATGTGGTGGACGCGACCCGAGATGTGCGCGAGGCCAAGGGAAGTCGCACCTTCGTCTTCGATCCGCAGGGTGTCGCGGGGGAGGAGCCCACCTGGTTCTGGGATCCACTGACGTGGGTGGACGCCTACCACGACGGTGCGGAGATGCGGGCCGCGCGGCTGGCCGGACACTTCGCCGACGCGGACAACGGTTCCGATGCCAAGGGCGATGTGTTCTTCGATCCGGAGGCCGAGGATCTGCTCGCCGGACTGTTCCTGGCGGCAGCGCTCGGTGGCCGCCCGATCGTCCAGGTCTGGGATTGGGTGACCAACCCCAACGACGCCGAGCCCATCGAGCTGCTGCGCAATGCGAGCAAGCATTACACCGCCTCGGGTCTGGCAATGCAGTACAACGCCGATCCGCGCACCAAGAGCGGCATTTTCGGCACCGCGAAGAAAATGATCCGCTGCCTGCAGCTGTCCAATGTGCACCCGTGGATCCTGCCGGGCGACAACCGCATGCAGTTCGACGAACTCGAATTCATCGAGAACAACGGCACGCTGTACAGCCTCTCGCTGGAGGGCCGCGGTTCGGCGGCGCCGCTGGTCAGTGCGCTCACCGAGGCGGTAGTCGATGTGGCGATGCGCAAGGCCACGCATTCGCCCGGCGGACGGCTGCCGATCCCGATGCTCGCGGTCCTGGACGAGGCGGCGAATGTGGTGCGCTGGAAGGATTTGCCCAAGCAGTACAGCCACTTCGGCTCGCGCGGCATCGTGGTAATGACCGTGCTGCAGTCCTGGGCACAGGGTGCGCGCTGTTGGGGTGATGACGGCATGCTGGCGCTGTGGTCGGCGGCCAATATCAAGGTGCTCGGTCCGGGCGTCGACGATATGAACTTCCTGCGCGACCGCTCCGAGGCGATCGGCGAATACGACGCGATCTCGTCCTCGGTCTCGGAATCCAAAGGCGGCAAGAGCTATTCGCGTTCACTCGGCTCGTCCAAGACGTTCACCGTGAACGCGCTGGCGACGCTGCCGCAGGGCCGCGCGATCGTGTTCACCTCCGGCCAGCCCGCGGTGCTCGTGCGTACCGTCCCCTGGTGGGAGGGCGACTACGCTGACGATGTGAAGAAGTCGATCTCGCACCATCTTCCGGGGCGTAAGACCGAGATCGCCGACCTGCTCGGCTCGCCAAACCTGACCAAGGCTGCTCCGCCACCCGAATACGGTCAAATCGAGGAGGTCCGGCCACTGTGAGCGAGCGGAGCGAGCGAGCCATGAGCACAGCACCATCGGTCGCAGCGGAGCCGAGCGCCAGTGAGGTGCAGCTGTGACCGAACAGCAGGAACAGCCCATGATCTACACCAATGTGGTGGAGTTCGTCGAGAACTATCTCAGCCTGGTGTACCGGCGTCAGGTCACCGACATCAGTGAAACGGTGTGGTGCCCGGAGTGGTGGAAGCATGCCGAGGCGGTGGCGCGACTAGATGCGCTCTGGCGCGCATGGGAGCATTACCGACTCGAGCCGAGCACCGGATTGAGCATCTGGTTCCTCGATCACGCCGATCCGCATATGACCAAACTCTTCGATCCCCGTGGACCGTTCAAGTACTGCAGTGTCCGCAACGGTCACAAGGACATGCTGAGCCCGCTGCCGCTGAAGTCCCCGGCCCAGGGGCTGTTCGGCGATCCGACCGTCGGCGACTTCCGCATCTGAGAAGAGCCGAAAACGTCGAAACGCCCGCTGATTTCAGCGGGCGTTTTCGGTTCGGGGCTTCGGCTACTGTCGGACGCGTTCCAAACCGCGTGCGTCTTGTTCCCGACCTCGGCCGGCGGCCGCGCGGGCGGCTTCGTCGCGAATGCGTACCGCTTCTTCGGGCGGTTGCCCCTGGCCTACCTCGATGAGCATTCGCACCGCCGCCAGTTCCGGTGCGATACCGATCCGGGCGAGATGCGCCGCGATCGCCTGCCGACGTTCCTGGGAGTCGTAACGAACGAGCGGTTTGGATTGAGCCGACGCCGTCGCGGCCATTCGGCTCGCTTCGGCCTGTGCCGAGAACCGATCCTTCTCCAACGAAATACCTTTGGCCGGAACCGATTTCTCGACCATGCGAGCCAGTTCGAGATTGCGTGGGTCTTTCGCCTTGGCGTCACGAGCCTCACGGATCTGAAGTTCCCGGGCTTCCTTGATGCGGGCCTCGGTGATCTTGACGCGGGCTTCGGCTTCTTTCTGACCACGCTCGCGGGTCCGCAGTGCGACAAGGGTCGCTAGCTGCAACATTGTCCTCATCATGGCCGCGGTTTCCCGGCCGATGTCGTCCAGTTCCTCGGACATGGCTGCTCCCCGATGCTGCAGTGATCACTATGGTTGTTGTGGTGCTTCGTCACGGACGCCGCCACGGCGAACTGTAGTGCGCCATGGCGGTGCCCCGCCTGCAAACGTGGACACCCAGAGGACTCGTCTCGTGGCATTCCCGGTGGGGATCGTCCGGTCAGGGATGACTACGCTACGCGTTCTCCTTCATTCGAGATTACCCGAGAAAGCTCGGCACCAACCGTGTGGCCGTGCCGCTTAACAGCATATATCGCACAATTCCGGCGGGTAGGGGAAAGCTTCGGAGGATCTCCGGTCTTAGCGCAACCTTACCGAACGATTAGGGTCGCCTACCCTCGCTTGTTCCGGAATGGGCCCGGGCTCATTGTGCGCAGTGGGTTCGAACGAAACGAGTATCCGGATCGGGCGTGTCGCTTCAGTCGATACGGACCGACTGGATGGTTACCGGGAGGTTGGGCTTGCCGTCGCCCTGGCCATTGGAGTTGTCCTGACCGCCAGCGGCGATCTTGTCCAGCGTGCCCATGCTGTCCGGATCGACGGTGCCGAAGATGGTGTAGTTCGGCGGCAGCTGCGAATCTCCGTAGACGATGAAGAACTGACTACCGTTGGTGCCGCCGCCGGTGACGGGATCCGGTCCCGCATTGGCCATGGCGAGCGCGCCGCGCTTGTAATCCATGGGCTGCTGCAATGCGGGGTCGGCGGGGTTGTAGCGATTGGTCGGGTACTCGTTGTCGAACTGGTAGCCCGGACCGCCCGTGCCGGTGCCGGTCGGGTCACCGCACTGCAGCACTTTCAGGCCCTCGTCCGCGGTCATGCGGTGGCAGATGGTGTTGTCGAAGTAGCCCTGACCGCCCAGGCTGGCGAAGCTGTTCACGGTGCACGGCGCCTTGGCGTTGTCCAGGGTCAGGCCGATGGGGCCCTGAGTGGTCTCCATACTGACGCTGAGGCTCGCGTTGTCGCCGGTGTTCTCGATGCCGCTGGTACGCGGCTTGTTCACCTGCTTATCGGCGGGCTTCTGACTATCGCGATAGTCGCAGCTGATGGCCGCGGGCTTGTCGTCACTCTTGGTCAAGAAGTAGACGCCGACGGCAGCCGCCGCCACGACCACCACGCCGAGCGCCGATCCGGCGATCATGAGTCGCTTGCGCTTGCGCGCCTGATCGGCCCGGTTGGCCAGCTGGCGTTCCAGCTTGCGTTTCGCCGCTGCCCGTCGCTGTTCGTTGCTCGGCACTACCACGTTCCTCCCGTATCCGTTACGTACGGCACAGGATTGTGCCATCTATTCCTGAGACTGCTCAGCAGGCCATTTCGACCAGTCGTGACGCTGTACAAAACCGGCTGATCCTTTCGAGCGACCTACATGCAGCCGCGAGCGGCGGCAAACCGGTTGGACTTGACGGGTCATAGTGGTGGAAACTGGACCATCGTGACCAAGACCAGCAGCTTCTCCGCCCCGAAGGGGGTTCCGGATTACGTGCCACCCGGTTCGGCCGAGTTCGTCGCGGTGCGCGACGGCTTGATCCGCGCCGCCCGACTCGCCGGGTACGGGCATGTGGAGCTGCCGATCTTCGAGGACACCGCGTTGTTCGCGCGGGGCGTCGGTGAATCCACCGATGTGGTGACCAAGGAGATGTATACCTTCGCCGACCGCGGCGATCGTAGTGTCACGTTGCGACCGGAGGGCACTGCGGGCGTCATGCGCGCGGTCATCGAACACGGACTCGACCGGGGCCAACTGCCGGTGAAGCTCGTGTACTCGGGTCCGTTCTTTCGCTATGAGCGCCCGCAGGCCGGTCGGTACCGACAGCTGCAGCAGGTCGGCGTCGAGGCGATCGGTATCGATGATCCGGCGTTGGATGCCGAGGTGATCGCGATCGCCGACGCCGGATATCGCGGACTCGGGCTCGATGGTTTCCGGCTGGAGATCACCTCGCTCGGTGACGAGACCTGTCGCCCGCAGTATCGAGAGCTGTTGCAGGAGTTTCTTTTCGGGCTGCCGCTAGATGAGGAGACCAAACGGCGGGCACAGCTGAATCCGCTGCGGGTGCTCGACGACAAGCGACCCGAGGTCCGCGAGATGACCGCGAATGCGCCGCTGATGATCGATCACCTGTCGGAGTCGGCGAAGACGCACTTCGAGCAGGTGCTCGGATATCTGGACGCGCTCGGCGTGGCTTATGTAGTGAACCCGCGGATGGTGCGCGGCCTGGACTACTACACGAAGACGACCTTCGAATTCGTGCACGACGGGCTCGGGGCGCAGTCGGGTATCGGCGGCGGCGGACGCTATGACGGGTTGATGGCCGAGTTGGGCGGACAACCGTTGTCCGGCATCGGATTCGGGCTCGGAGTTGACCGCACCATTCTGGCGCTGCGGGCCGAGGGCAAGTCGGCGGGCGATCCGGCGCGATGCGAGGTCTACGGCGTATCACTGGGCGATGCGGCCAAGCAGCGTTTGGTCGTACTCGCGGCACAGCTGCGGGCGGCGGGCATTCGGGTCGATCTGGCCTATGGCGGTCGGGGCGTCAAGGGGTCGCTGAAGGCCGCGGATAAGTCCGGTGCCAGATTCACTCTGGTCCTCGGTGACCGTGACCTGGCCGAGAGCACCATCGGCCTGAAGGATATGGCCACCGGTGACCAGCGTCAGATCCCACTGGACGAGACGGTGGCCGCCGTCGCCGCCGCGTTGCGCACGGGCGAGTAGTACGGTGCCGGGGTACACCCGCACCAAGACGAACGGGCAGCCGTGCCTGTAGAACCCACGAATCCCGGCGCAGCCCAACCGGTTCCGACGGTCGGACTCGATCTCGTCGCACCAGAAACCTACGCACCCATGCTGCGGCGACTGGCCCTCGCCGCGGCAGGCGTGGGTATCGGTGCCGCATTGCTCGCGGCGCTGCTGGTGCCGTGGTCGATCGCGATCGCGATCGGTCTCGTCGTCGGTGCACCCACCGTCGCCTATGCCATAGCGCTGCGGCGGCGACGGATGTGGTTGGCCGGGACCACGATTCACGCGCGGCGGGTGATCGGCGAGCGTCGGGTCGATATCGCGGCCGCCAACGGCGTCGAAATCCTCATTTATCCGGCCCGTTTGAGCCGCATCGTCGTGCGGGTGACCGCAGGCGCAGACTCACAGGTCATCCCGCTGGCGATGTACACCGACGCGGGCAGCGGCCGCGAACTCCACCTCCTCGGCCTCCGCAAACTGGCCGACGCACTGGCCGCGAGCGAACTCGCCGCGGCCGTAGCGGTTTCGACCATGCTCGTCCATCAACTGCGCGCCGAAGCCCGAGATGCCGGACTGGAGGAGCGACCTTTGTACCGCGCGGTTCGGCTGGCCCGGGCGAAGGACTACATTTCGCCCATCGTCCTGACCGATCAGGAAGTCGCGGGGCTGTGCTGATGCGCGAGACGCGTTGCGCGACACGTGAATCGGCGTGCAATGTGAGATCGCATGCGATGCGCGGTTGCGTGCTGCGCTGAACATTCGCGCCCGCTGTCGGGATCGTACCCGTTGTGGATGCCCGAATCTCGGTACGGACTTCGATGTGGCGGCTCAGCGCCCAACGGTCAGGGGCTCCCAGGTGGGGATGGTCGGTCGGGGCCGCGGTGCTGACGGGAAGCTTGTCGTTAGCTGGGGTGGTTGGATGGGTATGGCGAGGTGATTGTCGCGTAGCTCACCACTGCGGTTCGGGGGCCGTGAGAGTCGTTAGGGTGGGGATCGAGTGTCCGTCTATCGCAAGGAGTTTCTGGTGAGCACCGCTGCTCGGACCGCGCCCGTGACCGTAGCCGTGACCGGAGGTGCGGGGCAGATCGCCTACGGTCTGCTGTTCCGAATCGCGTCCGGGGCGCTGCTGGGATCCGAGACGCCGGTACGGCTGCGGTTGCTGGAGATTCCGGCTGCGGTGGCATCGCTGGAGGGTGTGGCGATGGAGCTCGAGGACGGTGCGTTCCCGCTGCTCGAGTCGATCGATATCAGTGACGATCCGTGGGTCGGGTTCGCGGGCGCGAATGTCGCGCTGCTGGTCGGTGCCCGGCCGCGCACCGCGGGGATGGAGCGTTCGGACCTGCTGGCCGCCAATGGCCCGATCTTCACCGAACAGGGCCAGGCGATCAACGCCAGCGCAGCCGACGACGTCAAGGTGCTCGTGGTCGGAAATCCGGCCAATACCAACGCCTTCATCGCCATGAGCAATGCCCCGGACGTCCCGGCCGAGCGTTTCACCGCGATGACCCGCCTCGACCACAACCGCGCCATCGCGCAGCTGGCCAAGAAGACCGGCGCGCCCGCCGCCGATATCGCCCGCGTCGCCATCTGGGGCAACCACTCCGCGACCCAGTATCCGGATATCGCCCACGCCACCATCGCGGGCCGCCCCGCCCTCGACCTCGTTGACCAGGCCTGGGTGCGCCAGGACTTCATCCCCACCGTCCAACAGCGTGGCACCGCCATCATCCAGGCCCGCGGCGCCTCTTCGGCCGCCAGCGCGGCCAGCGCCGCCATAGACCACATCCACGACTGGTCCCTCGGCACCCACGCCGACGACTGGACCTCCATGGCCGTCCCCTCCGACGGCTCCTACGGTGCCCCCGAAGGTCTCATCACCTCGTTTCCCGTCACCTGCGCGGGCGGCGAATACTCGATCGTCCAGGGCCTGGAGCTCGACGAATTCTCCCGGGCCCGCATCGACGCCAACGTCGCCGAACTCGAACAGGAACGCGATGCCGTCATCGACCTCGGATTCGCCAAGCACGTCTGACTCATGCCCGAACTCCTAGCTCAGGCTGCGACTGGGGCGGAGCGACTCCTGTCGAGGGCCAACTGACCCGCGGTGGCGAGATGAATGAGCGCAAGCACGCTGCCGCCGACCACCATGCCCGGAATTCCCTGCGTGGCTCCGATGGCGAGGTCACTGAGCTGTACCGCGCCGGAGACGGTCAGCAGCGGTAGGAGAGCCCGCTTGCTGCGGCTGGCCAGGCTGAACAGCAGCGCGGCACCCAGCGGGATCGCGCGGGCCGCGTAGGCCTGGGCATAGAGATCGAGACCGGGCGAGTCCGCGCTGCCGGATATCGCGAGGGTCGGATCGACAAGTGCCGCGACGCTGAATGCCACGGCGGCGCCCGCGCCGATCGCATTGACAATGATCGCGGATCTGCTGAGATTCTGGTACTGCATCTTTCACTCCCTAAATCATTCACACTCTGAATGGTTCAGGAACAGTATTATGCTGGCTATGAAGAACGTCAAGGCGGAAAAGCTGCCGGAGACCATCACCTTCCGGCTCGGCCTGCTGGGTGCGTTCCTGACCGATCGCTTCAGCGCCGATGTGTCGAGACTCGGGCTGAAGCCGAAGCATGCCGGGATGCTGAATGTGTTGGCGGCCAACGGACCGACATCGCAGATGGAGATGGCACGGATACTGCGCGTCGCGCCGAGTCTGGTCGTCGCGCTGGCCGACCACCTCGAGTCCCTCGGAGCTATCGAACGGTTACGGGACCCGGAGGATCGCCGCCGTCAGAACCTGAGCATGACCTCCCACGGCCGCGCACTACTACGCAAATGCCTCGACGTCGCGCAGGCGATCGACGCCGAGACCACCGCGGACCTCACCGCGGCCGAGCGTGCCGACCTACATCGTGTCCTCGGCACGCTCGCCGATCGGCTGGGTTTGCCTAGCTGATGGTCCAGGTTTCCGAACCGTTGAGAAGGGATTGCAGCGAATCCGCTTGTACCGGTTTGCGTTCCCGCGCCATCGCGGTTTGGGTGCGGACGGCATCGTCATAGGTGGGACGGGTGACATTACGGAAGATGCCGGTGACCACGTGCCCGAGGTCCTGGTCGGACAGGCGCGAGAGCGCGTAGGCGTACTCGGGATTGTCGGTGTAGGCGTCGTGCACGATGATCTCGGACTCGTCGACCTCGTCGGTGCGCACCACCTCGAGCCCGAAACCGGCACGCACCACGGCGAATTCGCCATCAGCGCCGAAACGGATCGGCTCACCCTGGTGCAGCGGGATGAGGCGGGATTCGGCATCACCCTTGCGCAGCACATCGAAGGAACCGTCGTTGAAGATCGGGCAGTCCTGCAGAATCTCCACGAACGAGGTCCCGCGATGTTCGGCCGCGGCGCGTAGCACCTCGGTGAGACCCGCGCGATCGGAATCCAGTGCGCGCGCTGCGAAGCTGGCTTCCGCGCCGAGCGCGACCGAGAGCGTGTTGAACGGATGGTCGACCGAGCCCATCGGTGTCGACTTGGTGATCTTGCCCTCTTCCGAAGTGGGGGAGTACTGGCCCTTGGTGAGTCCGTAGATCCGATTGTTGAACAGCAGGATCGTCATATTCACATTGCGGCGCAGGGCATGGATCAGGTGGTTGCCGCCGATCGACAGCGCGTCACCGTCACCGGTCACCACCCACACCGACAGATCCGGCCGGGTCACCGCGAGTCCGGTCGCGATGGCGGGCGCACGGCCGTGGATGGAGTGGATGCCGTAGGCCTCGAGGTAGTACGGGAACCGGCTCGAGCAGCCGATCCCGGAGACGAACATCAGGTTTTCCCTGCGCAACCCGAGTTCAGCGAGGAAGCCGCGCACGGTCGCCAGGATCACGTAGTCACCGCAGCCGGGGCACCAGCGCACCTCCTGGTCGGAGGTGAAGTCCTTGACCTTCTGCGGCCCGTCCGCGGACGGCACCCCGGAGAGTCCGGTGAGACCCAGATCGGTTCCGACGAGCGAGGTTTCGACGATGGTCATCAGTTACCCCCAGTCGAGTACGTGGCCCGCGCCCGTGCCGCGAAGGCCTTATCGTGTTCCATATCCCCGATCGACCCGTCCAGTGCCGCATCGATGACCCCGACGAGTTCCTGCGCGGAGAATGCCGTGCCCGCGATCTTCGTCCACGGTTGCACATCCACCAGATACTTCGCCCGCAGCAGCATGGCGAGCTGGCCGCCGTTCATTTCCGGCGCGATCACCGTCGGGTAGCTGCGCAGTACGGCACCGAGATTGGCGGGCAATGGATTCAGATATCGCAGATGCGCCTGCGCGACCGGGACACCGCGCCGGCGGGCGCGCCGACACGCCTCGCCGATCGGGCCGAAGGAACTGCCCCAGCCGATCAGCAGCAAGTCGGCCCGCCCGTCCGGATCGTCGACCTCGAGATCGGGGACGGTGATGCCGTCGATCTTGGCCTGCCGCAGGCGAACCATCAATTCGTGATTGCCCGGCTCATAGGAGATATTGCCGCTGCCGTCGGCTTTCTCCAGTCCGCCGATCCGATGCGCGCGACCGGCGGTGCCTGGCACGGCGAGCGGCCTGGCGAGAGTGTCGGGGTCACGGGAGTAGGGCTGGAACGGTGTGCCCTCTTCGGCCTCGGGTTCGAAGCGCGGATCGATCGGCTCCAGTTCGGCCACCCGCGGAATCGACCATGGCTCAGAACCATTGGCGATCGAGCCGTCGGAGAGCAACAGCACCGGTGTGCGATAGGTGAGGGCGATGCGCGCCGCCTCCACCGCGGTGGCGAAGCAGTCGGCGGGCGAGCGCGGCGCGAGTACGGCGACCGGTGATTCCCCGTTGCGGCCGTAGAGCGCCTGCAGCAGATCGGCCTGTTCGGTCTTGGTCGGTAGTCCGGTGGAGGGGCCGCCGCGCTGTACGTCGACGATCACTAACGGCAGTTCCGTCATCACCGCGAGCCCGATGGTTTCGCTCTTGAGCGCCAGCCCGGGGCCAGAGGTACTCGTGACGCCGAGCGCGCCGCCGAGCGAAGCGCCGAGGGCCGCGCCGATGCCCGCGATCTCGTCCTCGGCCTGGAAGGTGGTGACGCCGAAGTTCTTGTGCTTACTGAGTTCGTGCAGGATGTCGGAGGCGGGCGTGATCGGATAGGTGCCGAGAAACACCGGCAACCCGGACAATTGTCCCGCGGCGACGAGGCCGTAGGCGAGCGCGGTATTGCCGGTTATCTGGCGGTAGGTGCCGGGCGGCAGTTTGGCCGGGGCCACCTCGAAGGTGGTTGCGAAGCTTTCGGTGGTCTCGCCATAGTTCCAGCCAGCGCGGAAGGCGAGCAGATTCGCCTCGGCGATATCGGGCTTCGCGGCGAACTTCTCGCGCAGGAAGCGTTCGGTGCCGCCGATCGGCCGACCGTACATCCAGGACAGCAGGCCGAGTGCGAACATATTCTTCGCGCGCTGACCGTCCTTTTTGCCGACACCGGTCGGCTCGGTCGCGCCCAGGGTGATCGAGGTCATCGGCACGCGGTGGACCACGAAATCGCTCAGCGTGTCGTCGTCGAGCGGATCGGTCGTGTAGCCGACCTTGCCGAGATTGCGTTTGGTGAACTCGTCGGTGTTCACGATCACCGTGGCGCCGCGCGGCAGATCCTCCAGATTGGACTTCAGCGCGGCCGGATTCATCGCGACCAGTACGTCGGGCTGATCGCCCGCGGTCAAGATGTCATAGTCGGCGATCTGGATCTGGAAGGACGAGACGCCGGGCAGCGTGCCCTGTGGCGCCCGGATTTCGGCCGGGAAGTTGGGCTGGGTGGCGAGGTCGTTGCCGAATGCGGCCGCCTCATGCGTGAAGCGATCACCGGTGAGCTGCATTCCGTCACCGGAGTCCCCGGCGAACCGAATTACGACCTTTTCCAATTTCGCTGTGCCGACATCACTTTGGTCGGAAACCATATGCCTGCTTCACTTCCTCGTCCGATGGGAGGTGCCATTGGCCAACCTACTCCGCCGTGTGCGGGAATTGTTTGTGAAATGCTTTACGCGAAGAGCGCCAGCTGCGTGTCGTTGGGCAGCGGCGTCGACAGTTGTGTCTGCGGTTCCGGGGTGTGCTCGCGGATGAGGCCGTGTCGCTGGAGCAGTGGCTGCACCCGCTCGCGTAGCCAGGACGCATATTCCGGCGTCACATAGGCGCCGCGGCCATAGAGCTGGCGATACCGCCGCACCAGAGCGGGATGCGCCTCGGCCAGCCAGCTCAGGAACCAGCCACGGGTGGCCCCGCGCAGATGCATCGGGAATGCGACCACCGATACCGCCCCGGCCTCGGCGATCGCACCGAACAGCGCGTCCAGGTGGGCGCGGCTGTCGGTGAGATATGGAATCACCGGCGCGACCATCACATTCACCTCGAACCCGGCATCGGCCAGCGCCCGCACCATCTCCAGCCGCGCCTTGGGCGATGGCGTACCGGATTCCAGGCTGCGGTGTAGATCCATGTCCAGGATGGCGATGGAGACGGCGATGCCCACCCGGACCTGGCGCGCCGCCGCGGTGAGCAGCGGCAGATCCCGGCGCAGCAGCGTGCCCTTGGTGAGAATGGAGAACGATGTGCCGGAATCGGTCAGCGCGCGAATGATGCCGGGCATCAATCGATATCGGCCCTCGGCACGTTGATACGGATCGGTATTGGTGCCCAGCGCGACTGGTTCATGATGCCAGGACCGGCGGCCGAGTTCCTTGCGTAGCACCGCGGCGATATTGGTCTTCACCACGATCTGGGAATCGAAATCCCGCCCTGCGTCCAGATCCAGATACTCATGGGTGGGTCGCGCGAAACAGTAGCGGCAGGCGTGTGAACAGCCGCGCATCGGATTGATCGTCCAATGGAACGGTAGATTCGACGCCTCCGGCATCTTGTTCAGCGCGCTCTTGCACAGCACCTCGTGAAACGTGATGCCCTCGAATTCGGGGGTCTGCACGGTGCGCACGAAACCTGCCCGGTCGAGACCGGGCAGGGCGCCGTCGTCGGCATCCAGGGTTTGGCTTTGCCACCGCACCCCATCAGTCGAACATGTGTTCTAAGCGGTGTCAAGCAATCTGTCGGGCGTCGGGTGCGGTGAGCTGCTTCGGATCGGCGAAGAAGGTCACCAGATCGCGCACGGTCTCCTCGATGGGCCTTGGCTGATAACCGATTTCGCGCTCCGCCTTGCCGTGGTCGACGATCGGGGCGGAGACCAGCGCGCCGAGTGCGGCCTTGGAAACGATGTCGGTCTTGAACAGTTTGCCCATCGGTGCCAACACCGGAATCAAACCGTTGACCACCTTGGGGGAGATCGAGAACTTCGGCCCCTTCTTGCCGCCGCATTCCGCCGCGATGCGGCACAGGTCGAGCATGGAGATCATCGAACCGCCGAGCAGGTAGTTCTCGCCGGTCCGGCCCCGCTCCCCGGCCAGGATCAGGCCTTTCGCGACATCGCGGACGTCGACCAGGTCGAAGCCGCCGCCGATCATCGCGGGCACCCGGCCGCGCGCTGCGTCCTTGAGGGTGCGGTTGATCCTGGACAGTGGGGTGCCGTAGTCGAGCGGCCCGAAGACGCCGGTGGGATTGCAGATCACCGCGTCCAGGCCCTGCTCGATCACCTTGCGCAGTTCGATCTCGCCCGCCCATTTGGAGCGGTCGTAGACCGGCAGGCTGGGATCGGTCGAGCGCACCGAGGACTCATCGATGCGACCGCCGCAGGTGTACTGGTTAAAGGCGTGGATGGAACTCGCGTGCACCATGCGGCGCACGCCCAGATCCAGTGCCGCCTCGGCGACGACGCGAACGCCTTCGGTATTGACCTTCCAGGCGAGGTCGTGCTGCTCGGCCAGGGTGATCACGGCGACGAGGTGGTAGACGATCTCCGCGCCCGCGAGCACGGAGCGCATGGATTCCGGATCGAGCACATTGCCGGAGACCCAGGTGACGTTCGGGTCCGTCCGTTGCTGCGGAACGACGCGATCGATTGCTGTGACCTCGTGTCCTCGTTCGACCAGCAGGCTGAGCAGATTCGTGCCAAGGTAGCCGGCTGCGCCGGTCACTGCGACCTTCATGCGATCGAGAATATAGAACTTGTTCTAATTTGCAACATGTTCCAGTTCCGTCGGGTGGCTGCGTTGGGCTCGAAACTTGCCGGTGGGGTCGGCTATATTGAGCGCAACCGCAGCGGCGCAAGTACCACCTCGCAGCTGCGCAGGGGCCCGATCGCAGCCGAGCTGCCGGGGCGGGCAGGGAGTAGATGTTGATCGACGCTATGAACACTGAACTGCAGTTCACGACGATTTGGGGGGTGCAACTCGATGGCTGATCTCTCGGTGGAAACCGATGCGGTCCGAGCATTCGCGGCGACTAATGCCGGGGTCGCTGGCGAGATCGCGGGTGCGGCCGATTTCGATGCCGTGCAGAACGTTGCCGCGCTCACGCCGGTATTCGGTCTGATCGGCGCCGACTATCTGTTGGCGTTCGCCGCTGCGCAGGTATTGCAGGCCAAGGACATCAATGAGCTGTCGGCCAAATACGACAAGCTCTCGAAGTCCGCGTTCACCGCGGCCGCCGCATTCGACACCACCGACTCCGGCAATGCGGGCGTACTGAGCGCGATCACCAACCAGGTCGGGGGCGGGGTATGAAGCCGATGGATACCGGCTCGACCGGCGTGATCGCACCCGACCAGAGCGTGGCGATCGAAGAGGCCGTGATCGCGACGCAGAACACCGCGGTCGACGCGCTGCAGAACGCGTCGCAGGGATTGAGCGATCTGTCGCTACCGCAGTTGCCCGCGGATCTGCCGCCGATCGAGGCGCCCGAATTCGTGCTCGCACGCAAGATCACCGAGGAATCGCCGCAGCTGGGGACCATACCTACGGGCATGCCGGGGCTCAACGGCAATTCGACGCCGGACGCGAGCGCGATTCTGTCCGGTGCGGTGCCGCCCGATGTGTCGCAGGCACTTACCGATGCACAGGCCGCGATCAGCCATGCGGCCGCTCCGGTGTTGCAGGCGGCGCAGCAGGCGCAGAGTGCGGTGAGCAGTGCGCTCGGCGGGGCGAGTAACCAGGGGGCGGCCGCGGCCGCGGCGGCGACGAATATTCCATCCGATCCGGTCGCGGCTCTGATGCAGGGGCTGTCGATTCCCGGAATTCCCGGCATCGACACGCTGTTCCAGCCGATCCTCGAGCTGCTCAACAGCTTCGGCACCGGCGTCATCGGAGCCTTCGACCCGACCGCGATTCTCAGTCAATCATCGAAGATCATCGAGGCCGCGGTATCGGTCGGCAAGGGCGGCCTGCAGACCGTCGAGCAGCTCTGGCAAGGCCAATCCTCCCGGGAGGCGCAGGCCGCGAGCAATACCGCGCAGACCCAGGGACAGGACACCAGTCAGCGCGGTATCGATATCTCCGAACTCACCCAGCGCGCCGCCGCGGTGGTGCAGCAGGGCAATGCGCAGCTGCTCGGCATCGCGAGCGAATTCGCCACGCAGGCAACCGCACTCGTGCCGGTGGCGCTGACGCCGCCCGGTCAGGCCGCACTCATCGCGACGGCGACCGAACATCTGGGCTCGGCCGTCGCGGTCGCCAATGCCACCCGTGGTGATCTGGCGGGGAAGACGGCCGAGCTGACCGGTCTGGTGAATCAGTTGCTCGGGGCCAGCGGTTTGCCCGCGCCGCAGGAGGTCGCTCAGGCGGTCATGCAGAACATCGGTGAGCCGATCATGGAACAGGCGCAGTCGGTCGCGCAGGATGCGTCGACCAATGCTGCCGGCCTGTTGGACGGTTCCAGCACCTCCGGTTCGCCGAGCACGTCCACCACGGCGGCATCGTTCAATACCGGGCACACCACCTCGGGGAGTTCGGGCATCACCGGCATCGGAAGCCATTCCGGCTCGCCGAGCTCCTCGGGCTCGCCATCGACGCAGAAGGTGACCGGCACGCCGGGCAGCTCTGTTTCGCCCATCAGCCGGGTCTCGGGCCTGTCCGGCACATCCGTGGGCACGGGTACCTCGACCGGCGCGGCGGGCACCGGGAACTCCTTCATGGGCGGCAGCCCCGGTGCCACCGGCCAACGCGGCGGCAGTGACGACGAGCACTCGCGGAATGTGGACCCGTACCACAGCCGCACCGGCAACGACGACCTCACTGGCCCGCTCGGTGAGTCCACCCCGGATGTCATCGGCGCGACTCACCCGGATGAGCTGGTCAGCTCGGACTACGAACAGGACCAGTTCTAGTCGACAACGTTCTCCAGTGCCCCCGCTCGTCTTCGAGTGGGGGCACTGGTGTTCTGGTCGTGCGTAGGTTGCGCTACTCGGCCCGGGTGGATACCGAAGGCGCACAACGTTCCTCGTGGCTACATCGCTTCGGAGATCGAGACCCGGTTCAGTGGTCTCGGGTGAAAGCGTCGAGAAGTTTGCGGTAGAGGTCGGTGAAGCGTTTGCGGTTGGCTTGTTGGTCGGGCGTGAGGTTCTCGGTCGCGTCGGGGGCGTACATGAGCAGGTGGACGTCTTGGTCGGGCGGCGTCTGCATGAGATCGATGATCTGGGTGCCTTGGTCGGTGGCGCTGGGCATGCCGAGGTCGAGGGCGGCGAGTGATTTCGTTTCCGCCAGTGCGGTATTCAGGACGTCGCTCGGGATGGTGCCGGTGAGCCGCTGCGGTGGGGTGTCGGCGGCGCGGGTGGTGGATGCCGCGTCGGGCTGTTCGACCGCGCGGCCGTCGGCGTAGATCTGCAGCAGCGGACGCAGGTCGACCCGCTCGGACCAACCGCTCGGGATGGTGGTGAGTGTCAGCAGCGCCGTGGCGGGCTGTTGTGGTGTGTCGGCGGCCGGTTGGGCCGAGGCGAGACCCCAGCTACCCGCGAGTGCCACGACGAGAAGCAGCAGTGCCGACTTTGTTCTCCGCATGAAAATCCCTATCTACGCTGTGCCACAGTCCAACTGGCGTCGATTATTGATCATTCGATGGCGATCAGCGCAATGCCGACGGGTTGTTCAGATCGGCGGCCGAGTACGTGTCGCATGCTTGGAGCTGTCCGGTCTTGTAGCCGGTGAGGAACCATTTCTGGCGTTGGTCGGAGGAGCCGTGGGTCCAGGCCTCAGGGTTGACGCGGCCCCGAGCGGCCCGCTGAATTCGGTCGTCACCGACGGCGGACGCGGCGGAGAGCGCGTCACGGATATCGTTGTCGGACAGGGCTTTCAGGAAGGGCTGGTTGGTTCCGGGGGCGGGCTGCTTATCGGCGAAGTGGGCCCAGATGCCCGCGTAGCAGTCGGCCTGGAGTTCGGTGCGCACCGCGCCGGATTCCGGGCCGCGCGGATCCTGTTGGGCCCGACCGATATCGCCGAGCAGATTCTGGATGTGGTGGCCGACCTCATGTGCCACCACGTACTCCTGGGCGAGCGGCCCGCCGCTGGAACCGAAGCGGTCGACCAGTTCCTGAAAGAAGGCGGTGTCGAAGTAGGCGGTCCGGTCGGCGGGGCAGTAGAACGGGCCGACCGCACTGGTCGCATTGCCGCATCCGGTCGAGACCGAGCCGGTGAACAGCACCAGTTTCGGCTTCGAATATTTCTTGCCGGTCTGCTGGGGCAGCTGCGCCGCCCACACCGCGTCGAGGCTCTGTGCGGTGAGCACCACCCGGCAGTCGACGTACTTATTGGCGTCCGCGCCGGTCTTGCAGTGCTCGGGCGTGCCCGCGGTGCCGGGCTGCACCGTGCTGTTCTCGCTGCCGTTCAACTGTCCGAGCAGCGAACCGGGATCTCCGCCGAGCAGCAGGCCGAGTACCAGCAGGATGAGACCACCGGCACCACCGCCGAGGGCGAGCTTGCCACCCATCCCGGGGCCACCGCCGGAAGAAGCCCGATCCGGGTCGATCTGGAGGCCTTCGTTGAAGGTCATCTGCTTCGCTTTCTGTGTTGGATTTGCGGCGCCTGCGGCGCCGCGTGTTCGCGGCCCCCCGCTGTCTCGCATCCGAGCGGCCGAGACTCGCGCCTGCGGCGCTACGCTTCGGCCACTCGGATGCGAGACGGGCCGCGAACGGCGCTCGTAAGACTCGTACCCTGGTGGGAACGTGTGCGGTACTGCCCGGTTTCGGCCCAAACCTGCGGACCGACGACCTGATGTCTACAGCTTCGCACGCGGGGCGGCGATATCGGTTTCCTCTCGGGATATGTGTCTCACTACGATGGCAACCGCACCGGATCGCCCTGCCGGTGTCACATCCGTCGAAAGGAATCCCGTGCTGCGCACCCACTTGGCTGGTTCGCTGCGAAGCGAGCACGCCGGTCAGACCGTCACCCTTACCGGATGGGTGGCCCGGCGTCGTGACCATGGTGGCGTGATCTTCATCGATCTGCGCGATGCCTCGGGTATAGCGCAGGCGGTATTCCGCGAGGGCGAGCCCGCCGCGCAGGCGCACAAGTTGCGTGCCGAATTCTGCGTGCAGGTGACCGGTGTGGTCGAGCAGCGGCCCGGCGGCAACGAGAACCCGGAGCTGCCGACCGGTTCCATCGAGGTCAACGTCACCGAACTCGAGGTACTCAACGAGAGTGCTCCGCTGCCGTTCCAGCTCGACGAGCAGCCCGGTGACGAGGCCCGCCTCAAGTACCGCTACCTCGACCTGCGCCGCGAGGCGCCAGGTAGGGCCATCCGGCTGCGCTCGAGGGTCAACGCTGCCGCCCGCGCGGTGCTGGCCCGTCATGAATTCGTCGAGGTCGAGACCCCGACGATGACCCGCTCCACGCCCGAGGGCGCCCGCGACTTCCTGGTGCCCGCGCGCCTGCAGCCGGGCAACTTCTATGCGCTGCCGCAGAGCCCGCAGCTGTTCAAGCAGCTGCTGATGGTCGCCGGTATCGAGCGGTACTACCAGATCGCGCGCTGCTACCGCGACGAGGACTTCCGCGCCGACCGCCAGCCCGAGTTCACCCAGCTCGACCTCGAGATGAGCTTTGTGCGCCAGGAGGACGTGATCCTGGTGGCCGAGGAGATCCTGGAGGAGTTGTGGAAGCTGGTCGGCTACGACATTCCGTTCCCGATTCCGCATATGACCTACGCGGAGGCGATGCGCCGCTTCGGTAGCGATAAGCCGGACCTGCGCTTCGGCGTCGAGATCACCGAATGCACCGAATATTTCAAGGAGACCCCGTTCCGGGTTTTCCAGGCGGAGTATGTGGGCGCGGTCGTGATGCCGGGTGGCGCGAGTCAGCCGCGGCGTCAGCTCGACGCCTGGCAGGAGTGGGCCAAGCAGCGCGGAGCTAAGGGTCTGGCCTATGTGCTGGTACAGGAGGACGGCACGCTCGGCGGACCGGTTGCCAAGAACCTCAGCGAATCCGAACGCGAGGGCTTGGCGAAGCATGTCGGCGCGGTACCTGGTGACTGTGTGTTCTTCGCCGCGGGTCCGGCCAAGGCGCAGCGCGCGCTGCTCGGTGCGGCGCGTGGCGAGATCGCGCGCAAATGCGGTCTGATCGATGAGAACGCGTGGGCCTTCGTGTGGATCGTGGATGCGCCGATGTTCGAGCCCGCCGCCGAGGCGACCGCGAGTGGTGATGTGGCACTTGGTCATTCGGCATGGACCGCCGTGCATCACGCGTTCACCTCGCCCAAGCCGGAGTCACTGGACACCTTCGATACCGACCCGGGTTCGGCCCTGGCCTACGCCTACGACATCGTCTGCAACGGCAACGAGATCGGCGGCGGCAGCATCCGAATCCATCGCCGCGATGTGCAGGAACGCGTGTTCAATGTGATGGGCATCGGGCACGACGAGGCGCAGGAGAAGTTCGGCTTCCTGCTCGACGCGTTCTCCTACGGCGCGCCGCCGCACGGCGGCATCGCCTTCGGCTGGGACCGGATCACCGCGCTGCTGGCCGGAGTGGATTCGATCCGTGAGGTCATCGCCTTCCCGAAGACCGGTGGCGGTGTGGACCCGCTGACCGATGCGCCCGCGCCGATCACCGCACAGCAGCGCAAGGAGGCGGGGCTGGACTTCAAGCCCGAGAAGAAGAAGGACGGCGAGGCGAAGGGCGCCGCCGAGTAGGCCGGACATTCGAAGCGGACACGCTCGGACCTTCTCTCGACCGTTCACTGGTCGGCATGATGAGTACGGTGCGGGTCGGGTTGTTGGATAGCGAGGCGGTCGCCCGAACGGTACTTTTTGGTCAGTATCGTCGATGCTTGCCGCATCGACGCTGACCATGAGGGGTCCCGTTGCTGCACTTGCGCATGATCAGCCCGCCCGAACTCACCGACAAGGTGATGGCGGTGCTGAGTGCCGACCCGGGCGTCACCCATGTGACGCTGGCGCGGGGAGTCGCCGTCGAACCCGTCGGTGATCTGATCCAGGCCGATGTCGCGCGTGAGGCCGCCAACGATGTACTCGCGGATCTGACCACGCTCGGCATCAAACACACCGGCGGCATCACGCTCGGACCGGTCGAGACGGTGATCTCCGATGCCGGCGAGCGGGCGATCGAGGCGGCGCCTGGCGATCCGACCGATGCGGTGGTGTGGGAGGAACTGCTCGCGCAGACTCATGAGGAGTCCTCGCTGACCCTGAGTTTCGTTGCCTTTCTCACCATTGCCTGCCTGCTCGCGGCCGTCGGCGTGGCCACCGACTCGCCGGTGACGATTGTCGGTGCGATGGTGGTCGGGCCCGAATTCGGGCCGCTGGCAGCCTTTTCGGCGGGGTTGTGGCGACGCGATTTCCGGCTCGCCCGCAAGTCGGCGGTCGCGCTGCTGGTGGCATTTCCGGTGGCGATGCTCATCACGATGTTGGCGACATTGCTGTGGGAGCAGTTCGGCTGGATCACGTTGACCGGAGTGGAAGCCATCCAGAATGTCGACTTCATCTATGAGGTCGGGCCGTTCTCATTGGTGGTCGCACTGCTCGCGGGTGCTGCGGGCATGCTGGCGGTGGTGACATCGAAATCGGCGGCACTGGTCGGGGTGTTCATCTCGGTGACGACCGTTCCCGCGGCCGGATTCGCGGTGATCGCGGCAACTTTGGGGCAGTGGCACATCGCGTTCATGTCGGCCGGGCAGCTCGCGGTGAACCTGGCCGGCATCGTCACGGCCGGGGTGCTCGTGCTGGCACTGCGCCCGCGCGCGGGTAGCGAGGGCGGCCCGATCGCACGGTTCAAGCAGTGGTGGTGGATGCGGTCGCTGTCCGCGAAGTGACCGCCAATTCTGTTGCGGTGGCCGGGTTCCGGTGTGCTGAGAGCCGACGCGCGCGGCGCACCGAATGCTAGGTCACGGACACGGTGCCGCCGGTGAGCGCTCGGTAGGCGTAGGTCACCGCGATCGTGCACACCGGCCCGGCCACCAGAAGCCCGAAGCCGCACAGCAAAGTGGCGACAAAAGTGATGACCAGCACCGCGAGGGCGAGTAGCAGCACCTGCCCGATATTGGCGATGACCAGCGTCGCGCTGGACTTGATCGCGTCGAATGGATTCTGTTCCTGATCGACGACGAAGTGCAGCGAAAAAATGCACAGGAATCCGGCGATCAGACCGGGTACGAAGCACAGCGCGGCCCCGATCCAGGTGAGCACGAAGGCGAGCAGGGCTGTCAAGAGGACATTTCCCGCATTCACGAATTGGAAGTAGGACGCGAAAGTCGGTTTGTTGCCATCGGTTTCATAGAGCGCGCCGCGGATCATAGCTGCCTGCAGCAGCCAGATCGCGACCATGACCACGAGGAAGGTCAGCAACAGACTGAACAGCGAATTCGGTTGCACGACCTGGACGATGAGTACGAAGGCGAAATAGATGATCACGCCGACCGCGGTAACAGCCAGCCAGGGGCCGAAATTCGCGCGGAACTTCTCCCAGCCGTAGCTCAGGGCATTGCCGACGTCGAGGGTGGTGGGTGTTCCGGGGGCGGATTGATAGCCGTAGGTCGGCGCGCCGGGCTCGGAGCCGGGCGGCATAGCACCGGTGGGAGGCGTCGTGCCAGCCGGCGGCATGGCGCCGGGTTGTGTTGCGCCAGGCGGCATTGCGCCGGGAGGTACGGCACCGGGCGGCATTGCGCCGGGAGGTACGGCACCGGGCGGCATTGCGCCGGGCTTCGCCAAGCTGGGCGCTGCTGCGCCAGCCGGTTCGAAGCTGGGTTGCATTGCGCCAGGTGGGGCGGCCCCCGCAGGCGTTGCGGCAGCTCCGGGCGGGGACATCGTTGCGGGATGTGCCGTGCCGGGACCGGTTCCCGGCGGACCGTAGCTGGGTTGTCCCGGTTGTCCCGGCGCGCCGACCGGCGGTGGTGGTGGCTCCAGCGGTTCACTGCCGTACTGTGCCGCGCCGGGACCCTCGAACTGTGGGTAGCCAGCGGGCCCGGCCATCTCGTGCCTGCTGTGTTCGCTGCTCGTTTGTGTCGGTTGTGGATCGGCACTTTCGTGCTGACCCGGACGCGCGGCGAATTGTTCGCCACTGCGCTCGTCGGGTGCGCCGCCGCTCGGTTCGGGCGAGCCAGTTGGTTCGTTCGGCTTGGGCGACGGTGAGTCGGACATTGTCTGCAGACCTTTCGACGCAACTGGTTTGCGGTGTGGCGCACGGCAGTTGACGATGAGAAAACCGGACAGCCGCAATGGTGTCAAGCAAGCAGCGCCTGTTCCGCAACCTTGACGCAGACACGCCGAACGACGCGGAAAGGTTGTGTAACCGCTCGCTAGAAGTGACCCGGTGCGAGTAGCTTGATTAGCGATGACCGCACTATTGGCCGAACGCGCCGCCGAAGTCGTGTCCGCAGCACAGCAGTTGCTCACAAAGCGAATGGGTGCTCCGGTAAAGCTGAGCGATCCGATGGAACTCAGCGGTAGTGGTAGGACGACGGTCCTACGCGTGCGTGTTTCAGAGAACGCCTACTCCCTGCCCCGGACGCTCATCGTCAAGCAGGTTCGCGGATCCGCGGCGGACCGCACGACGGGTGGTCTAGCGCCCGGCGTCGCCAGCATCGACTCCGCATTTCTGCGCGAGGCCGTGTCGTATCAGTTCACCACCGCGCTCAGCCGGGATCAGCGGCCCGGCGCATATCTGATCGCGCACAGCCTCCCGGACCGGCTGCTCGTCCTGAGTGATCTCGGGGAGAACTCCCGGATGACGCAGGTGTTGCAATCCGGTGTGGAGCCGGCGACGCGCAACGCGCTCATGGCCTTCGCGCAGGCACTGGGTCGGATGCATGCGGCGACCGTCGGGCGCGAAGCGGATTTCGTCGCGCTGCTGCGGCGGGTGGATGTGGTGCACCGGGTCGATGGCATCGCGCAACAGGCCGAGGCCGCCATCTCCGAGGTGCCCGGCATGCTGCAGCGCGAACTCGGTATCGAGGTCCCTGGTGAGATCGCCGAGCGGATCGTTCGAGGCAATCGTCTTTTCTCCGCGGGGCGCTTCCGGGCATTCAGCCCCTCGGACCTGTGCCCCGACAATGTGATCCTGAATGAAGAGGGCGCGCGCTTCCTCGACTACGAATGGGGCGGCTACCGCGACGCCACCCTCGATATCGCCTACGCGCTGGTGTCCTTCCCCGGCTGCCTCTGCGACTTCGAACTGTCCCGCGATCGTGCCAAGCAAATGGTCGATGCGTGGCGCGCCCAGGTCGTCGGTGTCTGGCCCGCACTGGCCGACGACGCTGTGCTCGCCGAACGCATCCTGGAAGCTCGCCTCATCTGGGTCTGGCTCACCACCTACTGGTTCCTGCCCGCCGACCACACCCGCATCGCCGCCGCCCGCGAACACGGCCTGTCCGTTCCGCGCTCGGAAGCCCTGATCAACCGCTGGGCCGCCTTGGCGGAAGACGCGCGCTGCACCGGGGACGACGTAGTGGGTGATTTCGCCGAGGATGTGTCGGCGATGCTCGAAGAGCGCTGGTCGGAATAGGTCAGGAGACCTCGCGCTGCTACTCGGCGGTGAGCTCGGATAGGCGCGATTCGAGGTGGGCTCGTTCTATGGTGTTTTCGGTCAGGAGTAGCGCGGATTCGTAGGCTCGGGCTGCTTCGGTGGTGCGACCCAGCTGGGTCAGCAAGGCCGCGCGAGAGGCTTCGAGGTAGCCGTAGGTGGCGAGGGATGGTTCGGTGGCGAGTTCGTCGAGCAGGTCGAGGGCTCGGGTCGGGTTGCCGGAAAGGCCAACCGCCACCGCATGATTGAGGCGCACCACCGGCGACGGCCAAATTCGCAGTAGCAGTGCGTACAGGCCGGTGATCTCACGCCAGTCGGTTTCCGGCCAGGACGGTGCCTCATCGTGCACGGCGGCGATGGCGGCCTGCAGAGTGTATCGATCCGTATGTGGCAGAGCGGTTTTCACCAAGGCGATGCCCTCGGTGATGGCCTCACGATCCCAGCGGGAGCGGTCTTGGTGTTCGAGGGTGCACAGTCGGCCTTCGGTATCCACGCGGGCCTCGCGTCGTGCGTCGGTGAGCAGGATCAGGGCCAGCAGGCCGGTGACGGAAGGGTCGTCCGGGACCAGCGCGTGCATCATCCGCGCAAGTTGGAGCGCCCGTTCGATCAGATCGGGGCGCACCAGCGCGTCACCCGAGGGCGCGGTGTGACCGGTGGTGAACAGCAGATGGATGACCGCGCAGATGGCGTCGAGGCGGTCGGGGAGTTCGCGCACCGATGGCACCCGATACGGAATGCGTGCCACCGCGATCTTCTTCTTGGCGCGCGTAATGCGGGCCGCCATGGTCGATTCGCTGGTGAGGAAGGCGCGGGCGACCTCGGCGGTGGTGACACCGCAGACCAGTCGAAGGGTCAGTGCCACCTGGGCCTCGCGGCCCAAAGCCGGGTGACAGCAGGTGCTGATCAGGCGCAACCGGTCGTCGGGGATGGCGGATGCCGAATCCAGTCCCGCGAGTGCGAGATCGGCGGTGTCCTCGGCCTGGTCGGTGATCAGCATGGGCAGTGTGCGCCGCAAGGTGGAGTCGCGGCGCAGCAGGTCGAGGCCGCGGCGGCGGGCAACGGTGGTCAACCAGGCGCCGGGTTTCGCCGGAACGCCGTGCGCGGCCCATTCGGTGAGCGCACGCGCATAAGCGTCCTGCACGCATTCCTCGGCGAGGTCGAAGTCGCGGACCAGCCGCACCGTCGCGGCGAGCACGAAGGCCCATTCGCGACGGTGCGCCTGGTCGACAGCGGCGACCGTATCGGTGTCGATCGGCACAGGTCTAGTCGAAGGTCATGATCGGACGCACCTCGACACCGCCGAACCGGGCGGGTACTTGCTTTGCCACTGCGATCGCGGCGTCCAGATCCGCGGCCTCGATCAGGTAGTAGCCGCCCAGCGCCTCCTTGGCCTCGGCGAATGGGGCATCGGTCACGGTGAAATCGCCGTTGTCGTTCTGCCGGATGGAGGTGGCGGTGGCGGTCGGTTGGAGTGCGTTACCGCCTTGCACCGCGTCGCCCGCGATCTCCTGGAAGGTCACGTGCGCCTGGTAGACCTCGCCCATGACCTGCTCCGATGCGCCCGCGTACGCGCTTTCGTCCTCGTAAATCAGCACCAGGTACTGGCTCATGATCTCGCTCCTTCGGGTTCGGCCGGCCCGCCGATCGGGCCGTCGTATTCGTTCCGACGAGCGAGCTCGGCGGAAATCGACAAACCTGTCGCGAGAAAAATTCTGCTCCTGGAATCGCGTGGAGTCTCGCGAGTCGCGCCGATGCGGACCCGAGCGGCACACCCATGGTCGTAATGGCTCGGTGGTCGCCGGTTCCAGCCGCAGGAATACCAGCGGCGCGATCATCACCGAATTGCCGACGAGCTTGCACCGCCCAGGCAAACCGGTACACGCCCCGGAGCTGTCGGTCCCCCTCGGTAACGTGCTCGGTGTGAGCGAAGGCTTATTCGACGTGCCCGGCGACGAGGTGCCGACCGGACACTCCATCGACAGTGTGGTACGCCGCGATGCCGGTGCGCCGCTGGCGGTGCGGATGCGGCCCGCGACATTGGACGAGGTGGTCGGCCAACAGCATCTGCTCGGACCCGGCTCACCGCTGCGGCGGTTGATCGAGGGTTCGGGCGCGGCGTCGGTGCTGCTGTACGGGCCGCCGGGAACCGGCAAGACGACGCTGGCCTCGCTGATTTCGCAGGCCACCGGTCGTCGCTTCGAGGCGCTGTCGGCCTTGTCGGCCGGTGTGAAGGAGGTGCGCGCGGTCATCGATGTGGCCCGCCGCCGTCTCACCGCGGGCGAGCAGACCGTGTTGTTCATCGACGAGGTGCATCGCTTCTCCAAGACCCAGCAGGACGCATTGTTGGCCGCGGTCGAGAACCGGATCGTGCTGCTGGTCGGCGCGACGACAGAGAATCCATCGTTCTCGGTGGTCTCGCCGCTGCTGTCGCGTTCGTTGGTGCTGCAATTGCAATCGCTCACCGCGGCCGATATCCGGCTGGTACTCGACCGTGCCCTCACGGACCCGCGCGGTTACGACGGCGCGTACACGGTGACCGAGGCCGCGCTCGAGCACATCGTGCGGATCGCGGGCGGTGACGCGCGCCGGGCGCTCACCGCGCTGGAGGCATCGGCGGAGTCCTCCTTGGACGGTACCGTCGATGTGGATCTGGTCGAGGCCAGCGTGGACAAGGCCGCCGTCCGCTACGACCGCGCGGGTGACCAGCACTACGACGTGGTGAGCGCCTTCATCAAATCCATCCGCGGCTCGGATGTCGATGCGGCACTGCACTATCTGGCCCGCATGCTCAGTGCGGGCGAGGATCCCCGCTTCATCGCCCGCCGCCTGGTGATTTCGGCGAGCGAGGACATCGGCCTGGCCGATCCGATGGCGCTGCAAACCGCGGTCGCGGCCGCGCAAGTGGTGCAGCTGATCGGCATGCCCGAGGCCCAACTCACCCTGACACACGCGACAATTCACCTGGCCACGGCCCCCAAATCCGGTGCCGTACCTGCCGCGCTCGGCGCCGCCCTCGCCGATATTTCGGGGGGCAAGGCGGGTGCGGTCCCCGCCCATCTGCGCGACGGCCACTACGCGGGAGCCGCCGCCCTCGGCAACGCCCAGGGCTACAAATACCCGCACGACGACCCGGATGGCGTGCTGGCTCAGCAGTATCCGCCCGACGAAATCGTCGGCCGCGACTACTACACGCCCACCGACCACGGCGTCGAACGTGATATCCAACGTCGTGTCGAGAAGTTGCGCAGAATCGTCCGAGGACGATAAACGCTCAGACGGTTTCGGGTCGGCCGTGCCAGCGGACGTGGACCACCCCGGGCGCTGAAAAAGGGGATGCGGGACACCGGTAGGCTGGATATCTGTGCAGACCCACGAGATCCGACGGCGATTCCTGGACCATTTTGTCCGTGCCGGACACACCGAGGTGCCCAGTGCCTCGCTGATCCTGGCCGACCCGACCCTGTTGTTCGTCAACGCGGGCATGGTTCAGTTCAAGCCGTATTTCTTGGGCCAGGAGGCGCCGCCGTTCCCGCGCGCGACCAGTGTGCAGAAATGCGTCCGCACCGGCGATATCGAAGAGGTCGGCGTCACCACCCGGCACAACACCTTCTTCCAGATGGCGGGCAACTTCTCCTTCGGTGACTACTTCAAGCAGGACGCCATCACCCTCGCTTGGGAGTTGATCACCAAGTCGCAGGAGGACGGCGGCTACGGTTTCGATCCCGAGCGGATCTGGGTGACGGCCTACGAATCCGATCCGGAGGCCGCCGAGATCTGGCACCGGGTCGCGGGCATCCCGAAGGAGCGGATCCAATTCCGCGACGGCAAGGACAACTACTGGGATATGGGCGTGCCCGGTCCGGGCGGCCCGTGTTCGGAGATCTACTACGACCGCGGCCCCGAATACGGCAAGGACGGCGGTCCGGTCGCCGACGAGGACCGCTACCTGGAGATCTGGAATCTGGTCTTCATGCAGGACATCCGCGGTGAGCAGAGCCCCAAGCTCGGCTACCCGCCGGTCGGATCGCTGCCGAAGAAAAACATTGATACCGGTATGGGCGTCGAGCGCATCGCGCTGCTGCTGCAGGGCGTCGACAACGTCTACGAGACCGACCTGCTGCGCCCGATCATCGATAAGGCCGAGGAGTTGACCGGCCGGTCCTATGGTGTCGAACACGAGGACGACCGGCGCTTCCGCGTCATCGCCGACCATGCCCGCACCTCGGCCATGCTGATCGCCGACGGCGTCAACCCGGGCAATGAGGGCCGTGGCTACGTGCTGCGCCGCCTGCTGCGCCGGATCGTGCGCTCGGCCCGGCTGCTCGGTGCGGACAAGCCGGTGATCGGCGAATTCATGAAGGTCGTCAGTGAGCTGATGTCGCCGTCGTATCCGGAACTGGCCACCGACTTCGCGCGGATCGAGAACGTCGCGGTGGGCGAGGAGACGGCGTTCCTCAAGACTCTGAACACCGGCTCGCGGCTGTTCGCCGACGCCGTGGACGAGGTTGCGGCCAAGGGCGGCAAGACAATTCCGGGTTCGGACGCCTTCAAACTGCACGACACCTACGGCTTCCCGATCGAGCTGACCCTGGAGATGGCGGCCGAGGCCGGACTGTCGGTCGACGAGGAGGGCTTCCGCTCGCTCATGGCCGAACAGCGCAAGATGGCCAAGGAGGATGCCCAGGCGCGCAAACACGGACATGCCGACCTGTCCATCTACAAGGAGTTGGTCGACCGCGGCGCAACGGAATTCACCGGCTTCGATGAGCTGACCTCCGAAGCGCACGTCCTCGCCCTGATCGCCGACGGCGTGCGGGTGCCGACCGCCACCATCGGCCAGGACGTCGAGGTCATTCTGGACCGCAGTCCGCTCTACGCGGAGTCCGGTGGTCAGATCGCCGATCGCGGCACCATTACGGCGCAGGGCCTCAAGCTGCGCGTCAACGATGTGCAGAAGATCGCCAAGAAGCTGTGGGTGCACAAGACCACGGTGGAACAGGGCCAGATCACCGAGGGTGATGTCGTACTCGCCCAGGCCGATCCGGCCTGGCGCCAGGGTGCCACCCAGGGCCATTCCGGCACGCATATGGTGCATGCCGCGCTGCGGCAGGTGCTCGGTCCGAACGCCGTGCAGGCCGGTTCGCTGAACAAGCCCGGCTATCTGCGATTCGACTTCAACTGGCAGGGCCAGCTCTCCGAACAGCAGAAGGCCGATATCGAGGCCGTCTCCAATGACGCGGTCGGCTCGGACTTCCCGGTGAACACCTTCGTCACCGATCTGCCCAAGGCCAAGCAAATGGGCGCGCTCGCGCTGTTCGGCGAGAACTACGGCGACGAGGTGCGCGTGGTGGAGATCGGCGGACCGTTCTCGATGGAGCTGTGCGGTGGTACGCACGTCCAGCATTCCTCGCAGATCGGCCCGATCACCGTGCTCGGCGAATCGGCGATCGGTTCCGGCAAGCGACGCGTTGAGGCCTTCGTCGGCCTGGACTCCTATAAGTATCTGGCGAAGGAGCGTGCGCTGCTGGCCGGTGTCGCGTCCTCGCTGAAGGTGCCTTCGGAGGAGGTGCCCGCGCGCGTCGAGCAGCTCGTGGAGCGGCTGAAGGTGGCCGAGAAGGAGCTCGAGCGCACCAAGATCGCCGCGGTGCTCGCATCGGCGGCGAAGTTCGTCGCGGAGGCCGAGCGGGTCGGCAGCGTGCTGCTGGTGGCCGCCGCCGCACCCGAAGGCGTCACCGCCGGTGACCTGCGCACCCTCGCCACCGATATCCGTGGCCGGTTCGGCACCGAGCCGGCAGTCGTGGTGCTGCTCGGCAATGCCGATGGCAAGGTGCCCTTCGTTGTGACGGTCAATAAGAGCGCGCAGGATCTCGGCTTCAAGGCCGGAGATCTGGTCGCCAGCTTCGGCCCGAGCATTTCCGGTCGCGGTGGCGGCAAGCCGGAGATGGCGCAGGGTGCGGGTTCGGACCCCTCGGGTATCGAAGTGGGTCTGGCCTCGGTCCGTGCTCGGGTGGCCGAACTGGCCGGGTGATGGGCGACTCGGAGAGTCATCGTCCCTCGCCCGACACCGATCCCGGCCGCGGCAGGCGGATCGGTATCGATGTCGGCAGTGTCCGAATCGGGGTCGCCTCCAGCGACCCGGACGGCATGCTCGCCACGCCCGTGGAAACGGTGGCGCGCGCGAAGCCGAATAAGCGCGCGCCTGGACCGGCAAGCGACATTTCCAGAATTGCCGAAATTGTGCGGGAGTACGAGGCCGTCGAGGTCATCGTCGGTCTGCCACGGACATTGCGCGGGGAAAAAGGCACTGCCGCCGATGCGGCGATGCTATTCGCGGAGCGTTTGCGCGCAGTCATAGCACCCGTGCCTATCCGACTTTCCGACGAACGTTTGACTACGGTGTCAGCTGCACGTGCATTGCGGGACAGTGGAGTTCGCGCGCGTGGCCAGCGGCAGGTGATCGATCAGGCGGCCGCCGTAGCGATCCTGCAAGGATGGTTGGACGAACGGAGTGCGGTGTTGAAGTCGGCCGAAGCGGCGTCTGAGTCCGGAGACGGTGCATGACGGATCGATGGACGCGAGCCGAGGAACGTTTCCGTCAGCGCGAGGCTGAACGGCGTTACCGGCGAAACGACCAGGCATGGGAGGACTACGACGACGACACCACGGTCATTCCGCGCTACACCGACGACGAAGATCACGACGAGGCACTCGCGGCCGAGCGTTCGCGGCGCGCGGCCCCGCAGCGAGCCGAGCGCGGCGACGAACCCCGGCGCGGCCGTCCACAGCGGGCCGAGGGTGCGCCGCCGCGGCGGTCCCGCGGTGACGGGTTGGGTGGCGGGCGCTCGGGTGCCGCGTCCGCGCGCTCCGGCCGCGGCAGGTCCGAGCGCGGCGGGAGTCGGGGAGAGGAGGAGCGTGCGGAGTCCCGCTCCGAGCGTCAGCGCAGCGCGCCCTCGCGCGGCCGACGGTCCCGGGCTGCCTCGCGCAAGGCGGCCGAGCGCAAGAAGCGCCGCCGGAATCTGTGGCTGATCGGTGCGCTGTTCGTGGCGCTGTTCGCCGGGGCCGCGGTATTCGCGGGGATGAAAGTGGTCAAGATGTTCGGCGCGCCCGAGGATTTCGCGGGTCCAGTGGGACCGCTGGTAGTAGTGCAGGTGCATTCCGGCGACACCTCGAACCAGATCGCGGACGAGATGCAGAAGAAGGGCGTCGTCGCGAGCAGCGAAGCCTTCTTCCAGGCGGCCGTGCGCAATTCGAATATGAATTCGGTGCAGCCCGGCTACTACGCGATCCCGAGTCACAGCCCGTCCACGCAGGCGGTGACGGCGCTACTCGGCAAGAGTTCCCGGGTCGGCAATCTGGTCGTCTCCGAGGGACGGCAGTTGCACGACCAGCAGGATGTGAATACCGGCTCGCGCAAGGACGGCATCTACCGCAAGATCGCCGACGCCAGCTGTGTCGGCACCGGTACGAATCAGAAGTGCATCACCTACGACCAGCTCGATGCCGCCGGTGCGGGCGCGGATCTGACCGCCCTCGGCGTGCCGAGCTGGGCGGAGCAGCGGGTGCGTGACGTGCCCGACCGCAGCAGGCAGCTGGAGGGGCTGATCGCCGCGGGCACCTGGGATTTCGATCCCAGCGGTACGCCGGAGCAGATCCTGAAGCAGCTGGTGGGTGCGAGTTCGCGCAGCTACGAGTCGACCGGTCTGTTGCAGTCGGGCGCGGAGACGAAGCTGAATCCGTACCAGACCTTGATCGCCGCCTCGCTGGTGGAACGCGAAGCGCTGCCGCAGGATATGGGCAAAGTGGCGCGGGTGATCGTGAACCGGCTCGAGGCCAACCAGCCACTGCAGTTCGACTCGACGGTGAACTACGCGCTGGACCGCACCGAAGTCGCGACCACCGACGCCGACCGCGGCAAGCGCACGCCGTGGAACACCTACGCCATGCCGGGACTGCCCGCGACTCCGATCTCCGCGCCCTCGTTGAATGCGATGCGCGCCGTGGAGAATCCGGAGCCGGGGACGTGGTTGTACTTCGTGACCGTCGACAAACAGGGGACCACTTTGTTCACCGAGAGCTACAGCGAACATCTGCGCAATATCGAAAAGGCCAGGCAGAGCGGAATTCTCGACAGTGGGCGGTGAGGCGATGCCGACAACGCGCAAGGCGGCCGTGCTCGGTAAGCCGATCGCGCATTCGCGGTCGCCGCAGCTGCATCTGGCGGCCTACCGTGCCCTCGGGCTCGACTGGACCTATGAGCGCATCGAATGTTCGGCCGAGGAGTTGCCCGGTCTGGTCGATGGGCTCGGGCCGGAATGGGTCGGGCTTTCGGTGACCATGCCGGGTAAAGAGGTCGCGCTGGCATATGCGAGCGAACGCACGGAGCGTGCGGTACTGGTGGGCTCGGCGAATACGTTGGTTAGGATCGGCTCGGAGGGTTGGTGTGCCGACTGCACCGATGTCGACGGGGTGCTCGGCGCGTTGCGCGGTGCTGGCGTCGGCGAGTTGACCGAGGGCGTCGTACTCGGTGCGGGCGGGACCGCACGTCCGGCGCTGCTCGCGTTATCCGAACTCGGTGCGAAGACGGTGACCGTCGTCGCCCGCGATGCCGGAAGGGCACGCAACGCCGTGGATCTTGCCGAGCGGCTCGGTATGACTACCGCCGTGATCGGCTTCGACAAAGACGCATTGCGTGCGGCGTGCGCGGATGCCGGTGCTGTGGTGAGCACGATCCCGGCCGAGGCGGCTGCGGTCGTCGCCGAAGCGGTGGCCGCGGCCCCCGTGGTGCTCGACGCGATCTACGATCCGTGGCCGACGCCGCTGGCCGTTGCGGTCGCGCGGGCCGAGCACACTGTGGTCGGCGGGCTGGAGATGCTGCTGAACCAGGCCTATGGGCAGGTCGAACAGTTCACCGGCCGCCCGGCTCCGCACGCGGAAATGGCCGCGGCAATAAATCTGTAACCGGTTCTCATTTGGATCCGGCCGACTCGAGGCTATGGTGTTGACCATGAATGGTTGGGTGTTGCGGGCCATTGGGCTCGGTGCGCTGGTCGTTTTCCTGCGTGCCGCGCTGGGATTCGCGATGGTGTACTGGCCGACCCAGGGCAGTTGGATGCGACCGCTGTGCCTGGTGGTGCTGCTTGTCGCGGTGGTGTTCTGGGGTGTGTTGGATGGCCGCAAGGATCGTGAGGTCCATCCGGATTCGGAGCACGGCTCCGACCTGACCATCCTTTGGCTGAAAACCGCGGTCGCCGCAGGTCTGGGTAGCGGCGCGGTCTCGTGGCTGCTCGACTGGCTGCCCCGGTTCGATCTCGGCGATAACGGCCTGTTGTTCGAAATGACGGCGGGCGCGTCCTTCATCGTCCTGCTGGTCTTCATTCCAGGTCTTATCGGCATCGGCATCGGCCGCATCATTGCCGATCGCCAGATCAACAAGTCCGCTGATCGGCCTACACCTCAGGCACCTGGCGCCGCGGCGACTCCCGCGTAGCCGCTCACGTATTCGACTGGAGGCGACCCTCATCGGCTGATACGGCCGGAGGGTCGCCTTCGTTTTCCGGATGGGCCGCAATCCTGTTCGCGTCCCGGGGACGGGCGGGTTCGGCCGGTCTGTTCACCGAGCCCATGTTCGACGAGGACGGGTTGCTCAGCGCCCGTGCAGCCGGTCGGGATGTCGTCGGCAGATGTGCCGAGATCGTGATGCGAGGCGGCGCACCCGACTCGGATGCGCCGCTGCAATGTTCGCGACTACAGCAGGATCGCGCCACTACTGTCGCTGTCCTCCCTGGCGATGGCCGAGTAGGCGGCGGCCAGCAGGGTGGGGTCGGGGCCTTCGAGGCGGCCGGGTTTGGCGAGGCCGTCGAGGACCACGAAGCGCAGAACGCCGGAGCGGGTCTTCTTATCGGTCTGCATGGCGTCGAGGAGTTGGGGGAGGGCGTCGGCGTCGTAGCTGGTCGGCAGGCCGACGCTGGCCAGGACGCTGCGGTGACGGTCGGCGGTGGCATCGTCGAGGCGTCCGGCGAGGCGGCCGAGTTCGGCGGCGAAGACCAGACCGACCGAGACAGCCGCACCGTGCCGCCAGCGGTAGCGCTCGCGGCGCTCGATGGCGTGACCGAGAGTGTGGCCGTAGTTGAGGATCTCGCGCAGGCTGGCTTCCTTGAGATCGGCTGCGACAACATCGGCCTTCACCTGAATGGCGCGGCGGATCAGTTCGGGCAGCACGTCGCCGGTCGGGTCGAGTGCGGCCTCCGGATCGCGCTCCACCAAGTCCAGGATCACCGGGTCGGCGATGAAACCGGCCTTGATGATCTCGGCCATACCGGCGACGATCTCATTGCGCGGCACCGTTTCCAGGGTCGCCAGATCGACCAGCACCGCGGCCGGTTCGTGGAAGCTGCCGACGAGATTCTTGCCCGCCTCGGTATTGATACCGGTCTTACCGCCGACGGCCGCGTCGACCATGGCCAGCAGCGTGGTCGGCACATGCACGATATGCACCCCGCGCATCCAGGTGGCGGCGACGAAGCCGGCCAGATCGGTCGCCGCCCCGCCACCGAGGGATACCACGACGTCATTGCGGGTCAGGCCGATGCGGCCGAGCACCTCCCAGCAGAACCCGGCCACGGCCAGATCCTTACCGGCCTCGGCATCCGGGATTTCGACGCGGTGCGCGTCGATACCGTTGTCGGCCAAGGCCTTGCGCACCACCTCGGCGGTTTCGGCAAGGGGCGGCTGATGGAAGATCGCGACGGTGCGCACGCCGGTGGTTGCGCCGACGACCGACTCGACGAGCTCACCGAGTAGGCCGCGGCCGATGATCACCGGATACGGATCGGCGGTGCGGACCTCGATGCGACTGGGCTCGGTCGGGCTTGTCGGATGGTCAGCGGGGCTGACCGGTCGCTCGCTTCGCTCACTCATGCGTACTCGGCTCCGATTCTGTGCGTGCTGTTTGTTTGAGCGCTCGCGCGCGGGCGCGCCGGGCCCGGGTGCGGCGGGACCGGCTTCCAGGTGTTGCCGGGTCGCCGGATCCTTCGGAACCGGCGCGGCCATTGGTGATTTTGCCGGTTGGCTTCGGGCGGTCGACTGTGGCGGTATCGGTCGTGATCCGGTTGCCCGCGGTGATCTTGCCGGTGGGCTTGATCCGCTCGGTTGCCGCGGAGTCGGTGCCATCCGTCTGTGCTGCTGCTGCCCGGCGACGGGCGGCCGCACGGGCCCTGGCGGCTCGGCGGGCGCGAGATCTATTGCTGCCCTGCGGTTTCGGTGCTGTGCCCGTCGACGCGGTTTCGCTCGAATCGGGCTCCGATTCTTGTGGCAGCACCGATTCCATGCCCAACTTCGCCATGATCATCCGCACCACCCGGCCCGGACTGCGACCGTCGGTGCGCACCCGCACCGTCGCGACTTCCCGGTACAGCGGTCTGCGCTTGCGCATCAGCTCCCGATATTTCGCACCCGGATCCGCACCGTTGAGCAGTGGTCGCTGGGTACTCGCGCCGGTGCGCCGAAGTCCTTCGGCCACACTGATTTCCAGATACACCACGGTGCGATTGCGCAGCAGCGCCCTGGTGTCGTTGGACAGCACGGCCCCACCGCCGAGTGAGACGACACCGCGTTCGGCGAGGATGGCGCGGCGCACCACCTGCTCCTCGATCCGGCGGAATTCCGGTTCGCCGTCCTCGGCGAAGATCTCCGGGATGGTGCGTCCGGTCTCGCGCTCGATTCCGGCATCGGTGTCGTAGAGCTCGACACCGAGTTCCCTGGCGAGCTTGCGGCCGATCGTCGACTTCCCCGCCCCCGGCGGTCCGACCAGCACCACGCGCGGTGCGCGCGGATCGGACTGCACGATCATTGCGGAACGTGTGGTCGGGTGCCGATGCGCTTGACGTAGCTGGTGATGTTATCGACGGTCTCGACCAGCGAATCTCCGCCGAACTTCTCCAGCGCGGCCTGCGCGACAACCAGCGCGACCATGGTCTCGGCGACCACACCCGCGGCGGGCACGGCGCAGACATCCGAGCGCTGGTGGATGGCGACGGCCTCCTCGCCGGTGGTCATATCGACCGTGGACAGCGCGCGCGGCACCGTCGAGATCGGCTTCATCGCGGCGCGCACGCGCAGCGGCTCGCCATTGGTCATACCGCCCTCGAGACCACCGGCTCGGTTGGTCGAGCGCAGCACGCCGTCCGGTCCCGGCTTCATCTCGTCATGTGCCTGGCTGCCGCGACGGCGCGCGGTTTCGAAACCGTCGCCGACCTCGACGCCCTTGATCGCCTGAATCCCCATGAGTGCACCCGCGAGTCGCGAATCAAGCCGATCCGCGCCGCTGATGAACGAACCCAATCCGACCGGTAGCCCGTCCACGACCACCTCGACCACACCGCCAAGGGTGTCACCATCCTTCTTCGCGGCCTCGATCTCGGCGATCATCGCGGCCTCGGCGTCCTTGTCGAACGCGCGCACCGGACTCTCATCGATCGCGGCCAGGTCGGCGGCGGTCGGCACGATGCCGGTGGTGTTGGCGGCGGTGCCGATCGAGACGACGTGCGAGATGACCTCGACGCCGAAGGCCTGGCGCAGGAAGTTCCTGGCGACCGTGCCCGCCGCCACCCGCGCGGCGGTCTCGCGGGCGCTGGCGCGCTCCAATACATTGCGGGCGTCGTCGAAGTTGTACTTGAGCATGCCCGAGTAGTCGGCATGGCCGGGTCGCGGCCGGGTCAGCGGTGCATTGCGGGCCAGATCGGCGAGTTCGCCCTCATCCACCGGGTCCGCGGACATGACCGTCGTCCACTTCGGCCATTCGGAGTTCGCGATCTCGATGGCCACCGGACCACCCATGGTGCGCCCGTGCCGCACCCCGCCGATGATGGTGACCTTATCGGCCTCGAACTTCATCCGGGCGCCGCGCCCGTACCCGAGCCGACGGCGCGCCAACTGTGCGGAGATCTCGTCGGATGTCACTTCGACACCGGCCACCATCCCCTCGAGGATGGTGACAAGAGCGGGACCATGGGATTCTCCGGCAGTTATCCAGCGCAACACGCTGTCCATCTTCCCATGTCGGCGCGGGTGCTCCGGCACGTGGCCCGCCGTGATCACCGGCACGGCCGCGCCACGACATCGACTAGCCATACGCCGCCGCCAGGCTCAGCACCGTCGCGAGACACATGGCCGGCCCATGGGGTAGCGGATGCGGTCCGGCGCGGTCAGCGCCGGATCGAATCCGCCCGTGGGCCAACACGGCGAGCCCGAATGCCGCGGTCAGAATCGGTGCGATGAGCGCCGCCCGCACCCAAACCTGCGCACCGCCGAGGGCAGCGACCGCGCCCAGTCCGACGGCCAGTTTCACATCACCGGCCCCGAGTGTGGGCGGTGAGATCAAGTGCACCAATAAATATGGCGTCGTCAATAGGACCGAACCGACCACCGCGGCTGTGAATTGTGTTGCGAACAGCGCATATCCGAAGATGATCACCGCACCGGACGCGGTGAGCGCATTGGGCAGTCGACGCTGCTGGATATCGAAGGCGGTTAGCGCCGAGCACCAGGCCGCCAGCAGGGCAAAAACGATGGGGGACATGGCATTCAGCCTCGCCCGTCCCGGTCGCGGAAGCAGCCCCCGATTCCGGATTGGGGATAACCGATCAATATGTGAACATCGATCGCCTCGCTCGAATACCGCTAGACCGGTGTTTTATGCGGGATCTACGGCGTGTCGGCGGTAGTTTTGAGACATGTCTGCTGATCACGTGGGCCCTGGGCCCGACTACGCGGGGCGCCGTAGCGCACTGCGCAGTCTGCTGGTGGAGAACGAGGTCGACGCGCTGTTGGTCACCGATCTGGTGAACATCAGGTACCTGACCGGCTTCACCGGGTCCAACGCCGCACTGCTGGTGACCTCCTGGGATATCCGTAATTCCGAAGAACGCACCGTGATCGGCACCGATGGGCGTTATCTGAGCCAGGTCGTCGAGCAGGTGCCCGACCTGCGCGCCGAAATCGCCAGGGCCACCGCCCGACGCATCGTGGAGCTCGCGGGGGAGTGGCAGCTCGGCCGGGTCGGTTACGAGAGCCATATCGTCACCGTCGACCAGCATCGCGGATTGATCGAGCAGAAGACCGGTTTGGAATTCGTCGCCACTCCGGGGCTGGTCGAACAGCTACGCATGGTCAAGGACGCTTACGAGATCGAACAGTTGCGTGCCGCCTGCGCCGCGGGTGACGCTGGGCTGGCGACGCTGCTGGAACGCGGCGGCCTGCGCCCCGGTCGTACCGAACGTCAGGTCGCCAGGGATCTGGAATGGGCGATGTTCGAACACGGCGCCGATGCGGTCGCCTTCGAGACCATCGTGGCGACCGGCGCGAACTCCGCCATCCCGCATCACCGGCCAACCGGGGCGATCCTGGCCACCGGCGATTTCGTCAAGATCGACTTCGGCGCTGTGGTCGGCGGCTACCACTCCGATATGACCCGCACTTTCGTACTCGGCGCCGCGTCCGACTGGCATCGGGAGGTGTACGCGCTGGTCGAGGCGGCGCAGCGGGCAGGACGCGAGGCGCTGAAGCCCGGCGCACAGGTCGCCGATGTGGATGCGGCGGCGCGTGCGGTGATCGAGGAGGCCGGGCACGGGAAGTTGTTCGTGCACGGTCTCGGACATGGTGTCGGACTGCAGATCCACGAAGCGCCGGGAATCGCCAAAACCGGAACCGGTACACTTCTGTCTGGCGTGGCGGTGACCGTCGAACCAGGTGTGTACTTCCCCGGCCGCGGCGGCGTCCGGATCGAGGACACGCTCGTGGTGCGCGAGGGGGGCCCGGATCTGCTCACCAACACCAGCAAAGACCTGACCGTCGTCGAATGACGCCGGTCACCGAGACCGCATATCCAGAACTAGGAGATCCGAGAACAGTGGCGGACACCAGCGACTTCAAGAACGGCCTCGTGCTGAAGATCGACGGTCAGCTCCAGCAGATCGTCGAATTCCAGCACGTCAAGCCGGGTAAGGGCCCTGCCTTCGTGCGGACCAAGCTGAAGAACGTGCTGTCCGGCAAGGTTGTCGACAAGACCTTCAACGCGGGCGTCAAGGTGGAGACCGCTACCGTCGACCGTCGCGATATGACCTACCTGTACCACGACGGCTCGGATTACGTCTTCATGGACGGCGAGACCTTCGACCAGATCTCCATCTCCGAGGAGACCATCGGCCCGGGCGCGCGGTTCCTGCTGGAGAATATGGTGGCGCAGGTCGCCACGCACGAGGGCGCGCCGCTCTACGTCGAGCTGCCGGTCACCGTCGAGCTCGAGGTGCAGCACACCGATATCGGCCTGCAGGGCGACCGCTCCACCGGCGGCACCAAGCCCGCCACCCTCGAGACCGGTGCCGAGGTGCAGGTCCCGCTGTTCATCAATACCGGCGACAAGCTGCGCATCGATTCGCGCGACGGCAGCTACCTCGGCCGCGTGAACGCCTGATCGCCGGTCGCGGCGAACAGGGATAATGACTGTTGTGGCGGAACAGCCCGTAGACAAGAAGTCCACGTTCAAGAAGCTCGGCGCGCGCCACAAGGCCCGCCGCCGGGCGGTCGATCTGCTCTTCGAGGCGGAGGCCCGCGATGTGGACGCGGCCGACCTGCTCACCGAGCGGGCCGAGCTGGCGACCCAGGATCAGGCGGTCGCCCCGGTGCACCCCTATACCCGCACCGTGGTCGAGGGCGTCGCCGACGATCTGGATCGGGTGGACGGCACCATCGAGTCCTACCTCAAGGATTGGGAGCTGTCCCGGCTGCCCGCCGTCGACCGGGCCATCCTGCGGATCGCGGTGTGGGAGTTGTTCCACGCCAACGATGTTCCGCCGGTGGTCGCCGTCGACGAGGCGGTCGAGTTGGCCAAGGAGCTGTCCACCGACGATTCGCCCGGATTCGTCAACGGTGTGCTCGGCCAGGTCGTGCTGGTCGCCCCGCAGGTGCGCGCGGCCGCCGCTGCGACCAGGGCGCCGCGTCCGGAGTCACAGGAGTGATCAACAAGTACCTGGTCATGGCGATGCGTAAGCCGTCGTTCGACCCGGCCGTGATCGAACCGCATAGGCGGTTCCTCAACGAGTTGCTCGAGCGCGGGCAGTTGGTGGAGAGCGGGCGGTTCACCGACGGCACCGGTGGTGCGTACGTGATCCATGCCGAAAGTCTCGAAGCCGCAAGGGAAATCGCGCTCACCGACCCGGTGCACACCACAGGTTCCTCGGAGCTGACCGTGTACGAGTGGGAGATCGCCGTCTCCGCCTGATCGACAACGGAAACAGCCGTACACCTCAAAAGGTGTGCGGCTGTTCGCGTTTCGGCACCCGCCCGCGCTCCCGCTGGTGGGTGTACGGGCCCAGCGGGAGCGAACCACGAGCCGTCCACTCCGACGGCCCGCGGACTCGGGTGTGCCGGATTCGCAGCGAGATGTCGCATCCGAACCGTGACACCTGTCCGATCCTGATTCCTCAACCGCACTCGAGGTCAAGCCGATGTGACCGGTACCACATGGCCGGTCACGGTTGCAATGGACTCGCCAATCGATACGCCGTCGTAGCCGGGTGCACCTATCCTGGGGGGAAACCCTTGGGGAGGCCGAAAACGTATGGGACGGGTTCTGATCTGGCTGCGCAACAATATCGACGGTCTCGTCGCGTTGGTGCTCGCGGTGATTTTCGGCGTGATATCGCTGATCGATATCGGCCTGTTCGATTCGGATCTGATCAACGCGGTCATTCTGCTGGTGCTCGGCCTGCTGGCCACTACGCTGCTGCGCGATCGGCACTTGTCGGCCAAGGCCATTCGCGATACGACCTCGGTGCAGTTGCTCTACGGTCCCGAGATCGGGCACGCGCATACACTTGCCCGGCGCGGTACCGAACAGTGGCTTTTCAAGGGCGGCACCGGAACCTATCTGCGTGCGGTGACGCTGCGGGAGTGTGTGGAGAACGCACGCCGCGAACAGCGTCCGCTGCGGATCCAGGTGGAGGTGCTGGATCCGACCAATGAACCGTTGTGCAAGACCTATGCGCAGTTCCGCTCCTCGCTGGTACCCGAGGCCGACCGCACCGGCGAATTGTGGACCACCGAGCGGACCCGTAAGGAGTCCTTCGCGACGGTGCTCGCGGCCTGCTGGTACCGGCAGCGGTTCACCTTCCTGACCATCGATGTCGGGCTCTCGATGGTGATGACAACCTTCCGCTGGGACCTCTCGTCGAGTTGTGTCATTGTCACGCAGGACAATCCGAATACTCCGGCCCTGATGTTCGAACGGGACAAGCCCTACTACCGGGACTTCAACCGGGAGCTCGTGGCCAGTTTCAAGCAGGCCAGACAGGTGCCGCTGAGTCGCAGCGAGGAACTCGCGCTCGCCGACGAGCCGTCGGTCGATCAGACCCGCGCGCTATTCGATCTGCTCGGTCTCGCGCTACCGGCGTCCTATACCGATCGCGATGTCGCCGATATCGTGCGACGCGCACTGCAGCCGAGGAATCCGTACTGAATGAACGACTACGCGCGACTACGCAAGTTGATCGGCTCCGATGCGGCGGGGCCCGCGGTCCGAGGCTGGGCGCGCGATCTCATGACTGCGGTGCTCGACGGTCGCGCCGAGGTCGGCGCGGTCCGGCATCCGTTGGGGTTCTTGTGTTTTCCCGCGTGGCGTGGCGGTGGCCTCGGCGTCTGCGTGCACGTCTGGACCGATGGGCTGCGGTCGCATCCGACGACCTCGGCGATGCACGCGCACAGCTGGGATCTGCTCAGCGTCGTCTTGTACGGCGAGGTCGGCAACGAGATACTCGAAGTGGAAAGCTCTGCGGACCGGGCGACCCATCGTATCTTCGAAATCAATAGTGGCGCCGACGGTGATGTAGTGCGTGCGACGGAGTGTCTGGTCCGCTATCGCACCCGATCCAGTGAACATTTCCGTGCAGGCGAGGTATACACCCTGCCGCACGGGGTATTTCACCTCTCCGATGTGCGCGGTGAGGCGGCCACCGTGGTGCTCGGCGAGGTTCGCCGCGGCCGACCGGACCGATCCCTCGGCACCTTCGCCACCGTCGACCACTGGGTGCACCGAACCGGTTGCAGCCCGATCGAAACCCGCCGTGCCGCGCAAACGGTGCTGGACCACCTGCAGGAGCCCACCCTGCCGGAACAACTGGAGGACCGATGCGAGCAGGCGACGTAGCGAACCTGGTATTGCCACCGGATGGTCCGGCGCTGGGCGATCCGGATCCGATCAGCCCCTTCGACCGGCTGGAGACCGTCCTGATGACCGCTGCCGAGGTTGCCAGAGGGGCGGCGATCGAGGCGGGTCGAGCGATTCGGGAGGGTCTGGCCGGATCACTCACGGTCCGCACCAAGGACGCCAGCGGTGATCTGGTCACCGATCTGGACCTGCGTGCGGAACATATCATCGTCGGCCATATCCGCCGGGCATTCCCACACCATCGCATCCTCGCCGAGGAATCCGGGCTGCAGGGAGTCGACGATTCCTGGTGCTGGGTCGTCGACCCGCTCGACGGAACCAATAATATCGCCATCGGCCTGCCCGTATGCACAATCGGTATCGCCCTGTGCCACAACGGAATTCCGATGCTCGGCATTGTCCATGAACCATTGGCCGACCGCGCCTGGTCCGCCGTGCGCGGATCCGGCGCGACGGGTCCGGACGGCCCACTCTGGCGACCGCCGCACCGTACCTCCGAATCCGCCCCGACCCTGGCCTGGTTGCAGGGTTATCCGGTGACCCGCAGCGACACCACGGCACGCGCCCTGCGCCTGGCCCTGGAATCCGGTTCCCGTCGCCTGATCCAACTGTGGTCGCCGCTGTTGTGCTGGGTCATGCTGAGTCGCGGCGATATCGACGGATTCGTCGGTTACCGAGCGGGGTTGGTCGATCTGCCCGCAGGCACCCTGCTGGCCCGCGAGTCCGGTATCCACATCACCGATTTCGACGGCGCTCCGCTCAATGACCACCTCGACCTCCCCGGCGGTGAAGTGAACTTCATTGCAGCCAGTGCCGAGATGCTGCCGGAGTTGGCCTTGCTGGTGAAGGCCGCCGCCGAGGTCAGTGTGACGGGGCTGCCGGGCTGAGCTATCCCGTCGCCAACAGCGCAGCCACGGCAGCGGTCGTAGCGACAACCGCGAGCCCGAGTCCGGTGAGCACGAACCGCGGCATCGGCACCCGAACACCATGGGTGCGACAGAACTCCAGGCACAGCAGCGTTGCCAGCGACGCCCATGGCGTCACGATCGGCCCGACGTTGGTGCCGATGAGCAAGGCCAGCAACTGATTTCGATTCTCCTCGGACACCACCGCCTCACCGGCGGTGTAAGCGGGAAGATTATTGGCCACATTGGACAATCCGGCACCGGCGGCCGCCGCACGGTAGGCCCCGACTGCTCCGGAGTCGTGCCCGATCAGGGCTTGCATGACATCAGCCAGCCCGAACCTGCTCAACGTCGGCACCACCAGGAACAACCCGACTACGAAAACCAGCAATTGCCACGGGATCAGCGATAGTCGCAGCGCCGAACGGTCGAAGATCGCGAAGGCGACCACCGCGATGGTGGCGGCCAGGGTGGCGGCGATACCGATCCGGTCACCGACGAACGGGATCGCCAGAATGAACAGCAGACATGCGCCTGCTGTTGTATAGAGCAGCGTGCGCTCCCTGGCATCCGCCGGACGAATCGGTTCCGGCGGTACGTACCGGTCGGCTTCACGTCGTCCGCGCCGCCAGTACCAGACCCAAAGGCACACCATGGTCGCCGTGATCGACACCAGCTGCGGCGCCCACATTCGCGCCGCGAAATCCGTGGCGCGCAGCGCGACCCGGTCGGCGGCGAGCAGATTGGTGAGATTCGAGACCGGCAGCAGCAGACTCGCCGTATTGGCCAGCCAGAGCGTGGTCATCGCCAACGGCAGCGGTGGAATGCGGGCCGGTATCGCCAGCGCGAGCATGACCGGGGTCAACAAGACGGCAGTGGTATCGAGATTGAGCAGAATCGTTGTCGCCGACGCGAAAAGCACACAGAGCAGGAACAACGCCGGATAGTAGCCCCGCCCGAGAATGGCCAGCCGGTGCGCGATCACATCGAACACCTTCGCCTGCCGCGTCAGTTCCGCGAGAATTATCACACTGCACAGGAACAGCAGCAGCGGACCGATCCGGCGCATATTGTCGGCGGCCTCGGCGCGTGGCAGCAATCCGGTCGCCACGCACAGCAGTCCGGCCGCGAACAGTCCGAGCCGGACCCAATCCAGCGTGCTCAGTGCCCGTCTCGACGGTGCGGACACCAGGGCACTCGACGGTGAGTTCTCCGCGGCGGAATCGACCTGTTGCTCGGACACATGCCCCATCATGCAGCATATCCGCTGGGGCACTTCCGCATTCGGTATGCCTGGTAATGATCTTCTTCCGTTTGGCGTGTCGACCCATCGGGGCATACTGATGCTGTGACTTCGGGCGGGCGGCGGGACTTCTTCATCAGCTATTCACCGACCGACGAGCGATGGGCCACCTGGCTGGCCTGGCAGTTGGAGACCGCGGGATACAGCACTCTCATCCAGGCCTGGGATTTTGTGCCCGGCACCAACTTCATCGATTTCATGGATCGCGGCGTGCGCGATTCGGCGGTGGTGCTGGTGGTGCTGTCGCAGAACTATCTCGGTTCCTATTACGGCACCATGGAATGGCAGGCGGCCTACCGCACCGATCCGGGCAAGTTGATGCCGGTGCGCATTGCTGAATGCACGCTGGAGGGTCTGCTCGCCACCATCACCTATCTCGATCTGGTGCGCGTGTCCACCGCGGAGCAGGCGCGTCGAATCCTGCTGGAGCGGGTCGGGCATCTGCTCGCGGGGCGGGCGAAGCCAACTTCGGAACCAGGGTTCCCGCACGATGGGCCGGACCGCTTCGCCGTCGAAACCATCACGGACACACCCGAACCCATGTTGCCGCGCCGCACACCGGTTGCGGCCCCCGCCTTTCCGGGTGCCACCGACCATGACGAGGCACGTACCAGCGTCTCCGTGCTGCATGTCGCGGGGCCGCGCTTCGGTCGCGGGCTGCTCGCACCGGACGAGCCGAGCACCGCTGCCGAATTACAGGCGCGCATCCACGCCAATGTCACCCATCTGGTGAATCAAGGTGTGGCCAAACCGGATCTGATCGTGGTGTCCGGCGATATGACCGAATCCGGCCGTCCGCGCGAGGTCGACGAAGCGCTGACCTTCCTGAGCGGATTGCGTACGCTGCTCGGCCTCGGTCCGGAGCGGCTGATCGTGGTGCCCGGCAATCACGATGTCTCCAAACCGGCATGTCACGCGTACTTCCTGAACTGCGAGGCGCGCGATCGCAAACCGCAGCCGCCGTATTTCCCGAAGCTCGAGCAGTACGCACGGATGTTCGGTGCGCTGTATCAGGGCCTGGATCACCTCGTCTTCGATATCGGTCAGCCGTGGACGCTGTTTCCGATTCCCGAATTGCGGGTGGTGGTTGCCGGATTGAACTCGACGATGGCCGCCACCCATCTGCCCGAGGACGATTACGGCCGGATCGGTGAACCGCAGGCGTCCTGGTTCGCCGAGCGGCTGCGCCTGTTCGAGGAGAACGGGTGGTTGCGCCTCGGCGTCGTCCGGCACGATCCGCTGCCCGGCGCGGGCACGCCCGCCCATGATCCGGATCTGCTGCGCGATGCGGATACGCTGTCCCGACTGCTCGGCGGCCGGTTGAATCTGCTGCTACACGGTCCGGGACCCGGTGGGCCGCATCTGGATCGGCTCGACAACACACTGCCCGTCCTGCCCGCTGCCGCTCCGGGGCGCGACGAGATCATCCAGCTCACCGCCGCGGGGCTGGCCAGGTTCTCCGGACGCGGTGAATCCACCGCGCAACTCGAATTCGATTGGCTGAAGGTGGCCGCGGCACTGCCGACAGCCAAACAACCCGAACTCCTCGGACCGGACGAACCGGAGCTTCCGGAACCGCCCGCTGAAACTCCCGCGGTCGATCCGCACGGGCGGCTGCTCGAGCGCGTCGCCGAGGTGTGCGAAACCCGTTATCCCGGTGCGAAAGTCCGGCGAGTCGAGGTGGAGCCGCCGCATCTGCTGATCACCAGCGAGGACGACGAGGTCATCGCCCAGTGGCGCGTCGGTGTGCATGTCGGTGATATGACCAGGCAGGTGGTGGAGGACTTCCTCGGCCACGATCCGGAATACGGTTCCGAACTCGTGTATCGCGGTGCGGCGCCACCGCGGTCGCTGCGCGAGGAGGCGGCCAGCCACGGTCTGCGAGTGCGCAGCTTCACCGAATTCCAGGGTCTGCTCGATCTGGACGACTATCTCACGCAGCAGGCGGCGCGTTTGCGCGCCGATCGCACCTATCCGCCCGATCTGTATGTGCCACAGCGCTTCCGGATCCTCGAACACGGTGACCAGCAGATCCGTGAGGATCTGGTCGGCGAACTGATGAAGGTGATCGCGGCCGACCACGGCCGATTCATCCTCATACTCGGTGATTTCGGGCGCGGGAAGACCTTCGCGCTGCGCGAGTTGGCCCGCCGCATTACCGAAACCATGCCGGCGCTGATCCCGATTCTGATCGATCTGCGCGCCTTGGACAAAACCCATTCGGTGGACGGTCTGGTCGCCGCACATCTGGCCAATCACGGCGAGGACCGGATCGATCTGAAGGCGCTGCACTACATGCTGCGCGAGGGACGGGTGGTGTTGCTGTTCGACGGCTTCGACGAACTCGTCACCCGGATCAGCTACGACTTCGCCGCCGACCATCTCGAAACCCTGCTGCAGGCCACCGTCGGCAAGGCGAAGATCATCGTGGCCAGCCGCACCCAGCACTTCGAATCCCGCGCCCAGGTGCTTACCGCCCTCGGCGAACGCGTCGGTCTGCTGCAGGATCGGCGCATTGTGAGCATCGAGGATTTCGCCCCGGCGCAGATCCACGCCTTCCTGACCAACCGCTACGGCGGTGATATCCGTCGCGCCGACGCCAGAATGGGGTTGATCACCGGTATCGAGGATCTGCTCGGACTGGCACAGAATCCCAGGATGCTCGGCTTCATCGCCGATCTGGACGAGCGGCGGCTTCGGGCTGCGGCGGGCGCGAAGCAGGCGGTGGGTCCGGCCGGGCTGTACCGGGAGATCCTGGAGTCCTGGCTCACTTACGAGGCCGACCGGACCGCGGGCGTGGCCGGTGCGCTGCCAGGGCTGCGTCTGCACGAATTGTGGCTCGGTGTGACGGCATTCGCGCTGCGCGTCTGGGAAACCGGCGAGCCATATCTGCGGCTGTCCGAATTGACCGAGGTAGCAGCGGATTTGGTCGAGCTGACCGGCTCGAGCCGGATGTCGGTGCAGCAGTCGGCGCATGCCATCGGCTCCGGCAGCCTGCTGGTGCGCACCGAGGACAACCTGTTCGGCTTCATCCATTCCTCGGTAATGGAGTGGTTGGTGGCCAACCACATTGCCGAACAATTCGAGGTCGGTACCCCCGCGCCGGCCCAACTGACCCAGTCGCCGCTATCCCAACTGTCGATCGACTTCCTCTGTGATCTCGCCGATAACCGGGCGCTGCGCACCTGGGCCGAGGGTGCGCTCGCCGACCAGGCGGCCGATGAAGTGTCGCGCACCAATGCGATTCGGGCGGCGACGCGGCTGCGCACCGCACCGACCGCGGATCTGCGCGGTGCCAGCCTGGCGGGTGAGGATCTGTCATATCGGGATCTACGCGATGTCGATCTCACCGGAGCCGATCTCAGCGGCGCCCGGCTGGTCGGCACGAACCTCGACCGCGCCGTACTGCACGGTGCGCGGTTGGTCGGCGCGCGTCTCGATGAGGCCAGCCTGGTCGGCGCGGATCTGGGCGAGGCCGATCTCACCCGCGCTCGCCTGGTGCGCACCGATCTGACCGGATCGCGGGCCAGCGGTAGCCGCTGGTCCCGCGCGGCACTCATCGAGGTTACCGGCACCCCGGCCGGCACCGATCTGCGTGGTGCGGCGTGGGTGCCGGGAGTTGCGGCACAGACCGAATTCGCTCCTGCCGCAATCGGAGTCCGGCACGGCTTCCATGCCAGGCACGGCCGACTGCCGCAGCCGGTCGCCTACAACCCGGACGGCGGCACGCTCGCCATCGGCAGTGATGACGGTGGCGTGCTCATCTGTGATGCCGAAACCGGAAGACCGCTGCGCACCTTGCAGACCCACCGAGCCCGGACGTTCGCGGTGGCGTTCACGGATACGGTGCTGGTGACCGGATCCGGCGACGGCACCGTGGGCATCTGGGATGCCGTCACCGGCGAACTGCGCCGAATCCTGTTGGGGCACCAGAACTGGCCGTGGCCGGTGGTGCTGAGTCCGGCGGGTGATTTGCTGGCCACCGGTGACGCGGACGGTGTGCTGCGGCTATGGGCGTTGCCGAGCGGTGAACTCCGCCACGAATGCCGTGCCGGAGGTGGGATTCGGGAACTCATCTATAGCTTGGATATTCGCGGACCGCTGGTCGCCGCCTCGTATCGGGATGGCACCGTGCGGCTGTGGGATATCGAAAGTGGCCGGGAGAGTGGCGAATTCAGCGGTGCGCCCGGATCTGTGTTTCGGGTGGCGTTCAATCCGACCGGTGAACTTCTCGCAGTCGGTGGCGTCGATGGCACGCTGGCGCTGTGGGACCCGTTGAGCTGCCGGAAGATTCGCGATCTATCGGGCCACACCGGGCGGGTCTATACAGTGACTTTCCATCCTCGCCTCCCTATCGTGGCGAGCGCGGATACCGATGGCGGACTGCGTCTGTGGGATGTGGACACCGGCGTGCCACGGCAGTCGCTCGCCGAACATACCGCGGCCATCTATTGGCTTGCCTTCGATCCGGCGGGTGATCTGCTCGCCTCGGGCGACAGCGCCGGACTTGTCTGTCTGCGCGAGAGCGAGACCGGGGAACTGCGGCACCGGCTCACCGCGCATACCGGCTCGATTTGGCCGTTCGCCTTTCGCCCAGACGGTTCCCAATTGGCCATTACCGACGACCAATTCACCACTCGGCTGTGGGATCCCGTGACCGGTACCTGCAAAAACACATTGACCGGCCATGGCCGCCAGGTCCGTACGGTCAGCTTCAATGCGGACGGCACCCTGCTTTCGGGCGTGGGTAACGACGGCGTGGTTCGCCTGTGGGATCCGGTGACCGGGCGGTTGGTTCGCCGACTGATCGGCAGCGACGACCGCTTGCTCACCTTCGAATCGGCGATATTCAGCAAACTCGGCCGCCATCAGCTCGGTCTCGTCGTCAACGACGGGCGGCTCAGCCTGTTCAACCTCGACGCCGATCTGTACGAACGCCACATCAATGTCGAATCCGCACCGATCTGGGCCGCCGCCTTCGACCCGACCGGCGACTATGTGGCCACCGCTAACGACGACGACACGGTGATCATCTGGGTGCGCACCACCGGCGCACTGCACGCCGTCTGCGCCGAACATCGCGGGCGGGTGCGCTCGATCGCATTCAGCGCCGACGGTGCGCTGATGGCCACCGGCTGCGACGATTCCGTCGTTCGGCTGTGGGATGTGCGCTCCGGACGATTCCTGCGGGCACTGTCCGGACATCGCGATCGGGTGTACGCGGTCGCCTTCCATGAGGACCGCCTCGCCAGCGTGTCCTGGGATACCACCGCCCGCATCTGGGATATCGAATCCGGCGTAGCGTTGCATACGCTGACCAGGCATACCGGCAGGCTCTGGACCGCCTCGGTCGACCCGCGCACGGGTACATTGGCGACCGGGGGCGATGATCTGGTTGTTCGGTTGTGGGACATGGCATCCGGACGTCATCTGCATACCCTCGAAGGGCATAAGCGCCGAGTCTGGTCGCTGAGCTTCGACCCGTCCGGCAAGCTGCTGGCCAGCGGCGGCGATGACGGCAACATTCTGCTGTGGTCGCGGCCGGAGGACGACGCGCCGTCGATCCGCGCGATCCTGCTCGGTCTACCCGAAGGATGGGCGGCGCTCGCTCCCGACGGTCGATACAAATTCGAGGGCAATATTGCCGGGCAGTTCTGGCATGTCATCGGCATGTCGCGATTCGAATCCGGCGAACTCGACCCCTACCTGCCGGAAGTGGGACAGCTGGCGGCCGATGCACCCTTCTGAGCCGGTCGACGATGAGAGATTGATAGCCTTGTCCTCGCAACGTTGCTGTCCGTAAGGAGACCGCTGGTGGTCGAGAATAAGAGCGCGCAATCCGATCTGGCGCACCTGCTCGTTGGTGGGTGCACGGTGGATCAGGCGTGGGAGCTGTTCGATAGCTTGCCCGCGGCCAGGGTCGCGGAGGTGACCGTCGGCCGCTGGCGGGGCGAGGAATTCGGTACCGGGCATCCGCTCGCGGGGGTGTTGGCGGCCTCGGGTTGGTACGGCAAGCAGTTCGATGATCCGGAGTCGGTACATCCACTGTTGTTCGCCGATGAATCGGGAAGTATCTTCGCGGTCGATCCGCGCCGGGTGCCGCTCGGTCTGGCCGGAAAGGTGCCGCTCGCGGGCGTGCAGACGGTACGGAAGCTGCTGCCGGTCCTCGGTCCGGCAATCCGAACTCGCAGGCCAGCAGCGCGTTTGCGCGATATCGAATATCGCGGTGCGGTGAGTGCCGCGATGGTTTACGACGATCTGCCGATCATCGATCACTTCCGTCGGGTGGATACCGAAACGTTGCTCGGGGTGATGGATATGCGCGGGACGGCCGAGCCGTACTTTTTTGTGCTGCGTCGCTGATCTGATCGCTGCCGCGGTTGTGGGCCTTGGGCTCGGCTGCGGCCTACCATTGAAGTCGGCCAAGGGAAACGCTACATCCGCGCCCGCGGAATGTCCGTCCGGCGCGTGCGCACGGAGGGAGGTCGGGCAATGGAACCTACGACGTGTCTGGTGGTTGGTGCTGGACCGGCCGGCATGGTGCTCGGGCTGCTGCTGGCACGCGCCGGTATCGATGTCACCGTTCTGGAGAAACATAAGGATTTCCTGCGCGACTTCCGCGGCGACACAGTACATCCCACGACCCTCGACCTGCTCGACGAATTAGGCCTCGGCGAGGAATTCGCGAAACTGCCCGCGCGTAAACTGCGGCAGATCCAGCTGCCGATCCGCGGGTCGGTACAGACGGTGTTCACCCTGGAACATCTGCCCGGTCCGCACAAATACATCGCGATGGTGCCGCAGTGGGATCTGCTCGACCTGTTGGCCGGAGCGGCCGACCGGGAGCCGAGCTTCCGGTTGCGCATGAATACCGAAGCGACAGCGGTGATTCGGGAGAACGGTCGGGTCGCCGGTGTCGCCTACCGCACCAGTAACGGCGAAACGGGCGAGATTCGCGCCGATCTGACCGTTGCCTGCGATGGCCGCGATTCGGTGCTGCGGGCCGAAGTCGGTCTCGGCTCACGCAGTTGGCCGACACCGATGGATGTGTGGTGGTTCCGCCTGCCGCGCACCGATATCGACCCCGCCGGTTTGATCGGACTGCTCAGCGCCAACCGCGCTGCGGTCATGTTCGACCGCGGCGACTACTGGCAGGTCGCGACCCTCATCGCGAAGGGTGGCGATGCGACAGCCCGCCGCGGTCCGGTCGCCGAAATTGTGCGCAGCATGGCCGATTCCGCACCGTGGCTGCGTGACCGGGAGGATGCGTTGCGCGACTGGGACGAGGTGAAACTGCTCGACGTGAAATTGGATCGCCTGACCAAGTGGTACACCGACGGCCTGCTCTGCATCGGCGACGCCGCCCACGCCATGTCACCCGCCGGTGGGGTCGGAATCAACCTCGCGATCCAGGATGCCGTCGCCACCGCGAGAATCCTTGCCCCACCCCTGACTTCGGGCACCCTGAGCACCCATGACCTGGCGAGAGTGCAGCGTCGCCGCACCCTCCCAACCGCCGTCACCCAGGGCCTACAACGCATCCTGCACACCGCCGTAATCCGCCCCGCCCTATCCGGCCGAATCAATATCGCCAACGCGGCAACGACTCCCTTGCCGCTACGCATCCTGCGCCGGATCCCCGTCTTGCGCACCGTCCCCCCATTCCTGATCGCCCGAGGAATACTCCCCGAACACGCCCCCACTTTCGCCCGCCGCGCCTGACCCGGTGGATGCACTCGGTGCAACAATGCAGTCGACGCACCGAATGCTCCACGGGAAACATCAACGGCCACAGTTCATTTCAATCCCGCCCGACCGTGTATACGCCGCACGAGATCCCCCCTTGGAATCGCACCTCTGATGAGTGCGCAAGGGAATCCCGAGGAAGGGCGTGACTTTCTGTGACGGCTGTGGTTCGTCAGGGACGCAAAACGATCTTGCCGATGGGGGAGCGCTGCTCGATGAGTTGGTGGGCTTTGGCGGCCTCGTCGAGAGAAAGCACGGAATCGACTTGGGGAGTGAGGGTTCCGGTAGTAGCTCGATTGAGGACGGCGGCGCCGGAGCGGGACACCTCTGCGAGCCAGGCTGGTCCGGCGCAGGCGGTGAGTGTGAGGCCGAGCGGGAGTAGGTCCGTTGTGGAGATCTGGGCTGGGGCTCCGGAGAGCCAGCCGTAGCTGAGGATTCGGCCGCGTACCGGAGTCATGGCCGCCAGTAGATCTCGGGCAGTGGTGCCGCCGATGGAATCGAAGACGACGTCCAGGGTGGTGCCGTCGAGGGTTTCGCGCAGTCGGTTCGGCCAGTCCGGCGCGTTGTGGTCGATGGCTTGATCCGCGCCCAATGCCAGTGCCCGCGCTACCTTTTCGGGACCGCCAGCGGTCGCGATGACGCGCGCGGCACCGAATTCCTTGGCGAGTTGAGTCAGCGCGCTGCCGATTCCTGTTGCGGCGGCTTCGATCAGGACCGTTTCGCCGCCGGTGAGCGCCGCGGTCGCGAGCAGGGGCAGTGCCACCGATCCGTCCATCAGGACGGCGGCCGCGTCGGCGGATGAGAGCCCATCCGGGATCGGGGTCGCGGAAGCCGCTGGTGCGCAGACGAATTCGGCGTAAGCGCCGAAGCCCAGGGTTGCCACCGTGACCCGTCGGCCCAGCAAAGCCGCGTCGACTCCGTCCCCGATCTCGACGACCACTCCGGCGGCCTGAAAACCGAAGACCGCCGGTGGTTCCACCGCCATCGGGAACTCACCCGAACGCAGCTTGGTCTCCGGGAACAGCACCGGAATCGCCTCGGCACGGATCACCAGTTCGCCGGGGCCCGGATGCGGTACGGCGACATCCTGGGGGACCAGGACCTCGGGTCCGCCGACCCTCGTCATTACGATTGCCTTCATAAATAACTCCATAACTTGACTGTCGGTCCAGATGTCTCGAACAATATGGACCGGCGGTCAAGTTGTCAACGAGGTGGTGGAATGACCGACGAACGCCCGAGGGAACGGGCGGATGCCGCGCGTAACCGGCAGGCGATCCTGACCGCGACTGCCGCGCTGCTCGCCGAACACGGCGCCGACGCGCTCACCATGGACCGGGTCGCGGCGGCCGCCGGTGTCGGCAAGGGCACGATCTTCCATCGCTTCGGCAATCGCGCCGGGTTACTGCACGAGATGATCGCCGAGAGCACGTTCGCCGTGATGGATGCCGTCCGTGGCGGTCCGCCGCCGCTGGGCCCCGGAGCACCGGCCGGGGAGCGACTGCTGGCCTTCTTCGATGCCTTCGTGCGCATGATGACCGACAACATCGAGGTGACGGTCGCCTACCTGCAGGGCCCGCCGCACCCGCGCGCCGCCGAAATCCACGAATTCTGGGACACCCATATCACCGCGCTACTGCGCGAGGCCCGCCCGGACCTGGATGCCGAGGTGGTCGGCAGGCTGCTGCTCGGCGCATTGGGTGGCGAACAGGTGCCGGCGCTCGCACGTGCGGGGGAGACTGAACGGCTGCTCGCGGCGGTTCGCGAACTCGTCGAATCGGTGCTGCGCGCGCCTTAGTCCCTGGCGAGAATGGCGTCGAAACGTTCGTCGGCGCTGTCGAGCTGGTGCAGGATATGCCGTTTGACGTGCTCGGCGAGCGGAGTATCGGCGCGGGTGACGAGGTCGCGGTAGATATCGGTGAGCGGGCGATACTTGGTGGCGAGTTTGCGCATCGCGGGACCGTCGGCGTAGAGGATGCCAACGCCGTTATCGGTGAAGTCGGACAGTTTGACGATGCGGGCCCACGGCGCGTGATCGAGATTGGCCGCCACGTGTTCGCGATATTGCGCATGCCGATCGCTATCCGGATCCGGTTCCGGATTGGTTACGGCGGCGACGAGTTCGGCGACTCGGGCGCCGAACCGGGCCGAGAGTTCGGCGAGGGCGGCCTCGGTCGGCGAACCGGGACGCGCGCCGGCAAGGTCGATCGGGTGATCCTCGACCGAATCGTGCAACAGCCCGGCCGCGACGACGTCCGGGTCCCGCACTTCATAGTGGCTGATGATCCGAATGGCAACGCGCAGTAGATGACTCAGATACGGTTCGCGGCCGTAACGATCGTCGCGGTGCAATTCGGTGGCCAGATCCAATGCCTCGTTGAGCCGTTCGGTGTCGGATAGTTCGGCTATTTCCAGCAGTAGTCGTTCGCGCAGTCCGCTTTCGCCGTAGACCTCGCTGATCGTATGCAGCGGCATCACGGCCAAAACCCCCGCGCCGGGATTGCTCATGCCTTCGACTCGCTGGCGCTCGGCTCCGGCATGCGCAACGCGCGCTGGCAGATGAATCGCTCGCTGCGCTCGCTCATATGGCCAATGTATCGGGGCCGGCCGCTCTCCGCTGTGCTCTGGACAACTGTTCAACTGCGCGAAAATAATCCGTTGCCGCGCGGTGGCGACCGTGGTCTCCTGGAATGCACGCGAGGCGGAACTGGAGGTGAATGTGGCCGCGCAGATCAAACGGCCGCGCCCCGGTTCGGCCACCGACAATATGGCGAAACTGCATCGACGCACCATGGTGCTCGACGGGCGGGTGCATACGGTGCTGAGCCTGCGCCCCGGCAGCGATTTCCGCTTCGCCACCAACCATTTCCACGACACCTGGCATGTGCTCTCCGATTGGCGGGGTGCGCGGATGCTGGCTCGACTGCTGTGGGGCCTGGCCTATCAGCGGCGGCCGGGCACGATCGTCGTCATCGATCCGGCCCATCTGGATCCCAATCCGTTCGACGCCGCGCCCTCCGATCCGATCGTGCTGGTGCCCGCGGACCTGACCGTCTTCACCCGCGCCGCCGTCGTCGCCTTGCGTCGGCGGCTGCCGTTCCGCGAGGGTTCACACGGCACGGTGCGCTGGCAGACGTTCGGTCTGGATGCCGCGGTGGACGAGCTGCAGCGGTGGCGGGCGAAGGGGCCGGGGGAGCGCGACTGGAATTTCGCCGATGTACCGACCGGCTGGGAACGGATCGACCGCATCGGCGGCATGGTCACGATTTTCGGTGCTCGCGATCAGCTGCGATCCTGGGCAACCTCGCTCGCGACACTCGGGACCTACGCCTACTACGGCATGGACTACGAGTACCTGGACGAGGATCGCAATGGCGAGGTGCAGATCTTCCGGCAGTACCGCAGGAAGGTGAATATCGCACGTCAGGCCCGCGCCGAAGTGCTCGTGCGATTCGACGGTCATGCCTCGAAGCAGGAGGTCCAGCAGGCCATCTGGTCGCACGGTGCGAGCGTTCGCCGCCGTCGTTTCCCGACGCGCGAGGAACGGCCCGCCGCGCCCCTGAACTGACGGCTACTTCGCCTGCGGGATCGGTGTGTTCTGTCGCGCCGCGGTCCACCACCGACCGTTCTCTTTGACCAAGACGTACAGCGCGATCATCGCGTGATCGATATCGATCAGCTCGGCCTCGGCCGTCGTCGCCCGGGCGAGCTTGTGCGCGATCGCGATATCGGGGCGCAGGAATACGATGTCGGCGACCTCGTAGCGGACATACTGGTCCTTCAGGAATCCCGCCAGCCCCTGCCGATTCGCCTCCAGCAGTGCGTCTTTCCCGGCTATGAGCGCACCGACCGCGTTGACCACCGCCGCATTCGCGGTGAAGTCGGCGGTCATCAGTTCGGCATCGTTGGTGTTGTATGCGGTTTCGACATTGGCGATGATGCGCTCGATAGCCGCAATGTCTTCGGCGTGGTCAACGGTGGTATCCGCGACCACCGGTTGAATTGTCGTTGGGCTCATGGAAATCAGCTTCTTATCTCAACCATGGTTGAGGTCAACAAGCTCACGGAATCAACGCACGCCCCGCGGCCGAAATTGAATGCTGATTCGCGGCCCTGTCGGCCTGCGCGTCTTCGGTACGGCGTGTTCCCAGGTGCGCTGACATGAGCCGCCCATGACCAGTAGATCCCCGTGTCCGACCTGAAATCGAAGACTCGCACCGCCCCCGTGCGGTCGCAGCAGCAGCGCACCCGGCGCACCGATCGAAACAATGGCGACCATGGTGTCATGGGTCGCCCCGCGCCCGATGGTATCGCCGTGCCAGGCCACACTGTCGCGTCCGTCGCGGTAGTAGCACAACCCGGCTGTGCGGAACGGTTCGCCGAGTTCCTCGCGATAATGTGCGGTCAGCGCCTCCCGTGCCTCGTCCAGTGCCGGATCCGGCAACTGTGCATCCTCCTCGTAGAAACACAGCAGTCGCGGCACATCCACCACCCGGTCGTACATCGACCGCCGCTCCGCGTGCCATGGCACCCCGTCCGCCAACCGTTCGAACAGCAAGTCCGCCCCCGACATCCACCCGGGCAGCAGATCCACCCAGGCGCCATGGGGCAAGTCCGTCCGCTGCACACCATCGAGCCCGCCCACCTCGACGTCCCCGAACCCGGCGAGCAACGATCCCTGCAGCGGTGTCGACATGCCGCCGAATCTACGCGTCATCGAACATATGTGCTAGCGAAAAACGGTCATCAATTCTTGGTGAGGATGTCCCGCGCGATGTCGACGGCGGCGGCGTAGCACTCGTCGTCGGTGAGCGGAAGATCGCCCATCATGGCGGTGCTCCAGCTGATCGCAAGCAGGGCTTCACGTGCGCGGAAGACAGCGAGCGGCGGGTTGTCCGGTTCGGCCATCAGGTCGGCGAGCACGCGGAACTGGTAACGCATGCTCGAGCCGAAGTCGAGCTGGCGGAAGGCGGGCTGGTTCTCGTGCCAGAAGCGGACCATGCTGCGGCCGATGCCGTGCAGGAGTGCGCCGTAGCGGGTGAGGATTTCGTTGGCCCGGTCCGGGCCGGGCGGTGCGCTCTCGGCCCAGGTCACGATGTCGTCGATGCCGCGGCGTAAGTCGTCGGAGAGGCTGGCGACGATGTCTTCTTTGGTTCGGAAGTGGTAGTACAACGCGGCCTTGGTGACACCGAGGCGGTCGGCGATCTCGCGCAGGGAGGTCTTCTCGTAGCCGCGTTCGGAGAACAATTCCATTGCGACAGTACGAATCCGCTCACGCGTATCGCTGCGACGTCCGTCCATGGCGTCCTTCTCTTTTTGCTTGACGACCGGCTAGCGGAAGCCTAGCGTCTGCGCTGAGCCCGAATTGCTAGCCGGGCGACAAGTTATCTATTGGGGAGGCAGTAATGACAGAAACGCATCCGAAGGCGCCCATGGCAGGTGTCGCATTGACCGCGATCGGTGTCGCGGTCATCCGCGCGAAGGAAGCCGTGCGCACGGACCGCCTGTACGACGACCCGTTCGCGCAGCTGTTCGTCGACGCGGCACGCGACGCCTACCGCGAGGTCGACGGAGGAATCGAGCGCTGGGCGCGGCTGGAAGAGGTCGCCGATATGTTCTTCGAAGGCCGCACGGCCGGCGTCCGGCTCGTCGACGACCGGGTCGCCGAGGCGGTGGAACAGGGGATACGCCAGATCGTGCTGATCGGTGCGGGCTTGGACACCAGGGCATTCCGCATGGCGCTACCCGCCGATGTTCGAGTGTTCGAGATCGATCTGCCGGAGCTGTTCGCGTTCAAGGAACCGGTGCTTGCCGCGGCACATGCGCAACCTCGCTGTGACCGCGAGGTGCTGGCCATCGATCTGCGCGACGACTGGGCAAAGCTGCTCGCAGAGCACGGATTTCGGCCGGATCTGCCCACGCACTGGGTGGACGAGGGCGTCCTGGGCTACCTGACTCACGAATACGCTTTGCACGTGGTCACCACATTGACCGAATTATCCGCTCCGGGAAGCCGTTTCGGTGTCAGCCGCTTCGCCGTCGACGAAAATGCTCGACCGTACGCCGAACTCAAACGCCTGGTCCGCGGTGACGAGGGCGCGGATCGTCCACGCACCGGCCTCGGCGCCGACGCCAGAACCTGGCTGGACGAACACGGCTGGCATACCGAATTCCGTAGCTGGGACGATATGGTCGCCGCCATGGACCGCCCCGTCGCTTTGAACGATCCGGACATCGGAGTCGTCATCGCGGTCCGCGAAGCGTGAATCTCCCGGAATGTCCGGAGTGTCCGAACCGCGCGTGGCCCTGCTCACAGCGGGATATGCCTGGTTAAAACAGTGCAAAAGGCGCTGCTAGGCTGCATGCCGTAAAGACATCCTTTAACGGACCGTCCGGTGAGGCGGGGAAGGAGGTCGGCATGGCTGTGCCCGAGGAACGGGCCGCCAAGTCCGGCGCTGCCGAAACGTCGCAGCGACACACCCCGGAGTGGGTGAGCGCGGGACGCGAGTTGCTGTCTCCCTCCGACGTCGGCCGGACCATCGCGCGCATCGCGCATCAGATCATCGAAAAAACCGCCCTGGATGCGGGCGAGCCGGACGCACCGCGCGTGGTGCTGATCGGTATTCCCACCCGCGGCACCACGCTGGCCGCGCGACTCACCGACAAGATCGAGGAATTCTCCGGCGTCCGCCCGGCCCTCGGCTCGCTCGACATCACCCTCTATCGCGACGATCTACGCAGCCGCCCACACCGCCCACTCGAGCGCACCTCGGTGCCCGAGGGCGGCATCGAGGACGCACTCGTGGTCTTGGTCGACGACGTGCTCTTCTCCGGTCGCACCGTGCGCTCGGCCCTCGACGGTCTGCGCGATCTGGGCCGTCCGCGCGCGGTCCAACTCGCGGTGCTCATCGACCGCGGCCATCGCGAACTCCCGATCCGCGCGGATTTCGTCGGCAAGAACGTGCCGACCTCCCGCAGCGAGGACATATCCGTATTGCTCACCGAACACGACGGCCGTGACGGCGTCTATTTGCACCAGGAGGAAGCGCAGTGAACCGGCTCGCCGGAGCGAGTGTCAGCGAG